>JAVVHK010000045.1:0-9075 GCA_032249525.1 Bacteroidota bacterium
AAATAGGTAGGGCGCACAAAGTCCACCAATAAAACTACGCGCATCTCATCGGTATCGTTATGGACTTCATGCTCAAAGCAGTCATCAAAGATGATGACTTTGCCTTCTTCCCAGTGGAGTTTTTGGTCGTGGACGCGAATCCAGCACTTTTCGCGCTCCTTAGGGACAATTAGGCCCAGATGCAGGCGCAATACCCCATTATACGGCCCCCGGTGCGGGGGAATGTACTTCCCGGGCTCTAAAATAGAGAAGAAGGCGGTCTTTATCCCCGGGATTTCTCGCAGCAGGCGCGTAGTCTCAGGACATTGGCGACAGTTAGCCTCGCTCCAACGCCCATACCCACAAAACATGAAAGTCTTCCATTGCTTATCCCGCGTAATGGTAGTGACTTCTGGGGTAATCTCATGAAAGGCTGGTAGCTCATCCTTGTAAGCCAAAATAGCATCCAGTTCTTTACGGATGATTTGCCAGTTGTCTTCCAATTTTTTCGCCCATGGAAAGAGATTGACATCATAGACGGGGGGATTGCCATGCACGGAGAAGAGGGCATTGACTTCCTCAACAAAGTCTACAAAAGCCTGCGTGACCCTCTCGCCGAAAGTGCGCGGCTGTTTGAGGGTCCCTTTGTACACCTGTCCCATGCGACAAAGTTACACTGAAATCTCTGATAGGAGGTACTAGCTATAAGGAAGTTTATGGTTTGCGGGCCAGGAGGCTTGAAGGTAGTAGGTAGGTCCTCCTTTTTTACGTTGGAAGTCGGTTTCTATGGTGAGCCAAGGGGAAGGGAGATGGGGTGGGGTTACTTTTCCGCTCCAGTGGATTTGGGCGCCTTGGAGGAGGAGCTGCTCCTCGGAATAGCGCCATAGGAGTTCGTCATCTGTGCGCAGGTGCAGCAGTCCTTGGGGCTGGAGGATGTGGTGATAGAGTCGGAGGAAGCGGGGGTGGGTCAGGCGATGCTTAGCTTGGCGGGATTTGGGGTAGGGGTCGGGGTGGACCAGCCATATTTCGGAGACCTCCCCCGCCGCAAAGGTGGCCTCTAAAAGTAAGGCATCCCCTTGCCAGAAAAAGACATTGGGGAGGTGCAGGGTTTCAGCAGCACGTACGGCGGCGTATAAGCGGTCTGCTTTCCGATCCATGCCAATGACCAGCACTTCGGGCAGGAGTTTAGCTAGGGCTATAGAAAAGTCGCCTTTACCGCAGCCTACCTCTAGGATGAGGGGGGTTTTTTCCGAAAAGCCTAACTGTTGGCGCCAGTGGCCGGGCGGGGGAACCTTTTCGCCATAGAGGGCATAAGGGCTAGCCCAGTAGCGGCGTTTTTTTTCCAGCTTACCCAGCATGGGGTGAAGGGGGAGTGTATTTTTAGGGGCTTTCGGGTACCAGGTCTTTTCGGCGGATGAGCCAATCCTCACGCTGAGGGCCTGTAGAAATGGCCCACACGGGCAGGCCGGTGCGCGCTTCAATCCACCGGAGGAAGGCCTCGTAGTTAGGATCGGAAAGGCTGGACCAGCCGGGGAGCTCTTCGTAAAGGGGGTCGTGATCGGGACCGCCAATGCGCACTTTTATGGTGGGAAGTCCGGCGAGGACATCCCCCTTAGTAACGATGAGGGCGGTAACGCCGTTGATTTGGATAGCATATTGGAGGAGAGGGAGGTCTAGCCAACCGCATCGGCGTAAGCGACCGGTGGTGGAGCCGCGTTCGCCGCCCCGCTCTTGGAGCCAGGTTGCCAGCTCCCCCGTGATCTCCGTCGGGAAAGGCCCCGCTCCTACCCGCGTGGCATAGGCCTTAATCACGCCCCAGACCTGCCCTATCTGACGCGGCGAGACCAGCAGCCCCGCACATACCCCCGCCACCGTCGTGTGCGAAGAAGTTACATACGGATAACTCCCCGCAAACACATCCAGTAGCGTCCCTTGCGACCCCTCCGCCAAAATACGTCTATGCTGACGCAGCCACTCATAAGTAGAGACCCAACGCAACCGCCGCAAACTTTCCAAGGCCTCCCAGAAACTCTCCGGTATCTCCACCGGCGGTGCCCCCGGAAACTGCTTCTGATGATAAGCAGTCAAACTCCGTATCCGCTCTCGGTAGTCCGGCTTCTCCAAGTCCCCCACCGAAATCCCCCGACGCGCATACCTATCCGCATAAGCTGGACCAATGCCCCGCCGTGTCGTACCAATCTTCTCGGCTTCTTGCGAAACCTCCTCCAGCCACCGATGCACCGGCAAAATCAAATGCACCCCTCGCCCCAAAAAAAGCCGATCCTCCACCGAAACCCCCATCCTCTCTAAACCCGCTATCTCCTCCACGAGTATCTCAGGGTCTATTACGGCACCGTCTCCAATCAGACACTGAACCGTGTCATGAAATATACCCGCCGGCACCTGATGGAGGACAACTTTCTGGCCGTTATGATATAACGTATGCCCTGCATTCGGCCCGCCTTGAAAGCGCGCCACCACCTCATACCCCCGCGCTAACGCATCCACCACCTTACCCTTCCCCTCATCCCCCCATTGCAAGCCTAAAACGACATCAACTTGCACCGGCCCCCAGCCGCTTCAAAGCTTCTTCCACCGTGTCAGTCACCACAAATACCGTATCTAACCGAGTAATATGCAGAAGATTACGCACATTCTGCGGCACCGCAGCCAAAATAAACTCCCCACCCACCGAACGCGTCCGAGAAAATAACGTAATCAGCGACCCTAAGCCAGCACTATTGATATTGCGCACATGAGAAAAGTCCAGCACAATGTGCTTTTGGCCTTGATCGAGGAGTTTGAGAACGGCATCTTTGAACTGCTGCTGGGTAGAGTCTCCCATGAGGGAACCTTCCAGCCGAAAGATAGTGGCTGTACCTTGGACTTCTTGCGTATATATCATACTCGTTTCGGGATTGAAGTTGCTCATTTCGGGTCAAAGGTAGGGATTTTTTTGCGGTTGGAGCAGTTGGGGCGCTCACAGCTGGCATAAATGACCAGGTCGTGGCGCTTAGGGCGCATTCCAAAGAGTCGCCCTACCGATTCACTCACCAATCCCATCTGCGGATCACAGAATTCCTCAATCTCCCCGCAGTCCAGGCAGATGAGATGATCATGCTGTTGGCGGCCTAGGCTCCGCTCATAAAGCATGCGCCCCTCCCCAAATAAGTACCGCCGCACCAAACCCGCCTCCACGAAAAGCTGCAAAGCATTGTACACGGTGGCTCGGCTAACCTTTATGCCTCGACCTAAAAGCTGAGTGTACAACTGCTCAGCGTCAAAGTGCTCCAGATGAAGGTAGATTTCTTTTAGGATGGCGTAGCGTTCTCGGGTTTCCCGAAGGCCCCGGCTGCGGATATAGGTTTTCAGAGCGGCTTCAGCCGCCTGGTAGGCATCTTGGGCAGAGGCAGACATCGCTTCAAAGAAAAGCAAAAGTTTGGAGCGAGGCGAGTGTTTTGGGGAAAATTTACTCCTGGAAGGCTCTCTGGAGGTCTATGGCGGTGATTTTCTGCGGCTGGCCCTGCAGGCGGTCTCGGAGGAAAGCGAGTTGAGCAGCGCGACGCAGCCAACTTATGAGATCAGCCCGGCTAAACCCTTCGGTTTTTTCAGCCCACGTGGTCCAGTCTATGTTGCTTTCCACAGGAAAGTCCCGGGATGCCTGACGTAAGATCAGCTCTCTTTCCCACACATCTGGCAGGGAAATGTAAAGGCGATGATCAATACGTTCGCTTCGTAGGAGGGCGCTTTCCAGCGCATGCCGGCGGTTCGTTAGGCCCACTACGGCCACAGGCCTTTGTCGGTACTTTAGTTCGTCTATCAGCAAGAGGAGCTGATTCGTGATGCCATTGAGCCAGGGGAGATTCGCTTCCCGGGAAGGGAAAAGGCTATCAAACTCTTCAAAGACGAGCACCACTGGGGCATGGCGGAAAGCTTTGTAAAAGATTTGCCGCAGCCGTCCCTCCGACTCTCCAAACCACATAGAAGCCAAGGCAGGCGTGTGAATGAACCGCGTAGGAAGCTGTCCTCCCTTTGAAAGGGCCCGAAAGAGATAGCTTTTGCCCGTGCCGGGAGGGCCTTCCACGATAATCATCGGAGAGACCGAAACGCCATAATGCTTAGCCAAGGCAGGGTAACGTAAGGGCAGATAAAGGTGTTCAATCAGGAATTCTTTTTCGGCTTCCATGCCGTAGACGCCAGGAAAGAGTTTCTCCCGCAAGTCAGCAAGGGAAATAGCTGGGGGGTAAATAGACTCAGAGGAGGATGAAGATGGCTCTTTAGGGGTGCCGAGATGGGTACGCACGTAGGGAAGCTCCCACAAGCTATTGCCTAAGCGGCGTAAGAGCCGGCGCAGACCCGCCGTATCATAATAAGAAAGCGGATACAGAGGTGCGAGGAGTTTTCTTTCGCGCGCTTCCTTCGCTAGAATCAGAAGCACACGGCGATCGGCTTCGCTCAGGAAGCGCTCCAACTCCGCCCTCCTATTCATAAGTGGCGAGAGCGGGAATCGAACCCGCGACCTCAGGATTATGAATCCTGCGCTCTTACCAACTGAGCTATCTCGCCCACTTATGGCAAATATACAGCCTTCCGTTCATCTGATACCGCCCCCTTACATTGCTGGATTCTTCGTATTTTTGCCTTGGAGAGATGCCGGAGTGGTCGAACGGGCCTGACTTGAAATCAGGTAGCCCGCTCAACGCGGGCTCGGGGGTTCGAATCCCTCTCTCTCCGCATGCAGCTTGTTACGCTTGAACAGTTCATTGCCGATCGCCAGCAAGAAATTGAGGGAGCCACCGGCGCCCTTTCCAAAATCCTTCGCGATCTTTCGCTGGGCGCTAAACTTATTAGCTTCCACCTCCGACGAGCCGCCCTTTCTGGCATCCTCGGCGAACTCGGCCTTACCAACATCCAAGGCGAATCCGTCCAAAAATTAGACCACCTCGCTAACACCCTCTTCCGCCACCTTTTTGCTAAAAATCCTCATATCGCCGGTTTCGCCTCCGAAGAAGATGACACCTTCACCCCCCTCAACCCAAACGGAAAATATGTCATCCTCTTAGACCCTTTAGACGGCTCCTCCAACATTGATGTGGGCGTCCCTGTGGGGACCATCTTTTCCATCTATCGGCGTCGGACGCCCTCCGGAAGCCCCTGCACGGAGGCGGACTTCTTACAAGGGGGGCGAGCCCAGGTAGCCGCAGGCTATGTGCTCTATGGCACCAGCACCCTCCTCTTTTACACCACCGGCAAAGGCGTACACGGCTTTACCTTAGAACCCGCTGCAGGTGATTTCATCCTTTCCCACCCCGACGTGCGCATGCCCGAAAAAAGTAGCTACTACTCCTTCAACGACAACCAACTCCACGAGTGGCATCCAGCTCTCCAAGAGTTTATCCACGCCTTCCACCAGGAAAATCGCCAAAGCTCTAAGCCCCAGTCCCTTCGCTATGTAGGGTCCCTGGTAGCAGACTTTCATCGCAATCTTCTCAAAGGCGGCTTTTTCATGTACCCGGGCACCGTCGCTAAGCCCGAAGGCAAACTGCGCCTTCTGTATGAGGCCTATCCTATGGCCTGGCTCATAGAGGAGGCCGGCGGCGCCGCCACCAACGGCATACAACCCATCTTAGACATCCCACCTACCAAAATCCATCAGCGCACACCGCTCTTCCTCGGCCCTAAGAGCCTCTTGGAGAAAATCGCTCAAACTCTCTCTACTCATGTCTCTGTGGAAAAGGTTTAAGCGGGCTCTTCGGGCGCTTTTTGGCAAAGCCGTAGAAGCCATTGAAGACCCCCGCCTCATCCTTGAACAAAATATCCGCGACCTGAATGACCAGGTCCCCAAAATGAACCAGCATATCGCCTCCGTCAAAGCCACCGTCACCCTTCTTGAACGCGAACTAGCCAAGTCCAAAAAAGAGTACGAAGAGCTAATTGCTCGGGTCAAAGCCGCTCTGGCCCAAAACCGCGAAGATCTGGCCGAACAGTACGCCCTGAGAATAGAAAAGCTCAAGCAGTCTATCGCGCAAACACAAGCAGAACTGGAAGCCGCTCAAAAAGCTTACGAAAAAGCCCTGGAGATCAAAAAGCTCTTCCTACGGGAGAAAGAACGGAAGATTCAAGAGGCGCGGGCCGCCCTTCAGCAGTATGAGCGGGCGCAATGGCAGGCCAAGATCGCCGAGGTCTTTGAGCAATTTGAGGTGGGAGGCATTGACCAGACCCATGACGAGATGGTGCGTCGCCTCCAAGAAAAAGCCGCCCAATACGAAGCCCGTTTAGAACTCGCTCTGGACTCCATTGACACCTCCAGGCTCAAAATAGAAGAAGAAATGGAGCGCATCCAAGCTAAAGAGTCCCTCCGTCGTCTGAAGGCCGAACTGGGCTTAGAAATGCCCCCTAAACCCACCAGCTCTGAACCTACGCCGCCCACCTCCCCCTCTGATAAAGAACCTCCCACTAAGGAGCCCCTCCTATAGCCTATGCCCTATACGCCCGAAGAGTACGAAAAGCTCAAAGCCGCCTACAAAGAGGAACTGCGACAACGCAAAGCCATCTTAGAGGCGGCGCGTCAGGCCTACCTGCGCCAAAAGGCGGAATGGCATCTGGCCCAAATGCAATCCGCCCTAGAAGCCCTTGGATATAGCTTAGAACCGCCCCTTGCGCCCTCAGAGCCTACACCCTCGCCACAAGAAGTCAAAGAACCCCCTTCTACCGAGCCCCCTTCTCCCCCTGAGACTAAGACCCTCTTTTGAGCCTGCGCATCCTTCAGCTGACTCCAAAGCCCAACTATCCGCCCCGCGATGGGGGAGCCTTAGGCAACCTCTACTTTGTAGAAATGTGGCTTCGCTTGGGATGGCAGGTGGAGACTCTAGCTATGAGCACCCCCAAACATCCCGCCCCCCCTCAAGCGCCCTTCCCCCAAAAGACTATCTTCGTAGATACCACCCCTCGCCCCTGGCCCGCTATCAAAAATCTCCTTTTCTCTCAGCGCCCCTACCATGTGGAGCGCTTCTGGAATCCCAATTATCAAGCCGCTTTAGCTAAGGCCATAGCCTCCTTCAAGCCCCACCTGATCCAAGTAGAGTCGCCTTATCTGACCCCCTATGTGGAAAAGCTTTCGCTCCCCCGAATCTATCGGCTCCATAACATAGAATACCTGATCTGGGAGCGCTTAGCCCAAGAAAAACCCTGGCCCTTACGTCTCTACCTTTCCTTGCAGGCCTGGCGCATCCGCTCCTATGAAACGCATATTCTTCCCACCTATCAGGGTCTTATCCCCATTTCCGAGAGAGAGCTCGCCTTTGTGAAGGCGAGTGGCTACCGGGGAGCCGTGGAGCTTATTCCGTATGCGATTGATGTAGGAGCCTATGAAGCGCCTCCCCTCCGAAAGCAAAACCCCCGCATAGGGTTCATTGGCGGACTGGACTGGCTGCCCAACCTTGCCGGCATAGAGTGGTTTCTAAGGCGGGTATGGCCAGAGTTTGCTCGGCGGCACCCGCAGGCCCAGCTATCCATTGCCGGCCGAAACTGCCCGCCCCGTCTCTACCGGTATGCCAGCCCCCAAGTCCACATCTTAGGCGAAGTCCCCGATAGCAAAGCCTTCCTCTACGAGCACGATATTCTCATTGTGCCGCTTTTTTCGGGGAGTGGTATCCGAATCAAGATCATTGAAGGTTGGGCCGCAGGCCGAGCTATCCTCTCTACCAGCATAGGAGCAGAAAACTTAGTTTGCCAGCCCGGACGCGACCTACTCATTGCCGATGATGAGAAGGAGTTTCTAAATGCCCTGGAAGCTCTCTATACGGATGCTTCCCTCCGAGAAAAGCTTGCCCACCATGGCCGCCTCTTAGCCGAGACCATGTACAACCGAGAGTCTCAGCTGCCTCGGTTTCGGCGCTTTTATGAGCAGGTAGCGCATGGATAGGCCTTCGTTTCGGGTGGTAGGGCTCATGGCTGGCAGCTCTCATGATGGCTTAGATATAGCCCTAGTGCGGTTTTGGTCCTCCCAAGGCTATTGGCGCTACGCTCTCCTTTCGGCCGAAACCGTCCCCTATCCCCCCTCTCTAAAGGACGCCCTTCACCAAACCCTCCACCTGTCTGGCGAAGCCCTCCTCAAACTTAGCATTCTCTACACCGACTGGACAGCCCAAATCCTTCGGGAAAAGCTCCGGGGACAGGTATTTGATCTCATTAGCTGGCATGGGCCGACCGTATTCCATCAGCCAGAGGGAGGGCTTACTTGGAGCTTAGGAGATTCCGAGAGGCTGAGGGCTCTCACAGGAAAGCCGGTCGTGATGCACTTTCGGGCTCGGGACATAGCTCTGGGCGGTCAAGGCGCACCCCTTATTCCGCATGCCGATGCCCTCCTCTGGCCCGAATATGAAACCTTCCTCAACCTCGGCGGCATCGCCAATATCACCCACCGCCCTACCTACACAGCCTTTGACATCACCCCTTGCAATCAGCTCCTCAACGCCCTAGCGCAGCAGCTCCGTCCACCTCTCCCTTACGACCCCCATGGAACCTTCGCCCGGCAAGGACAGCTCATCCCCGCTCTCCAAGAAACCTTCGCTTCAGCACCCGTTTTTCAGAATCCTACCCGCACAGCTATCACTAATGAAATCGTCCATACGCAGTTTATAGCCCCCTTTTTGGCTTACCCCGCTCCCCCCCAAGATAAACTCCACACCGCCGTCCATGCTATCGCTACCCGAATTAGCCAGACCCTCCGAGACCTCTCTTGTCAAAAAGTTTATCTCACGGGCGGCGGCGCATGGAATACCTATCTCGTGGAAACCATTCAGAGGCTTTCGCCCTGTGCCTGTCTTTTAGCTCCAAAGGAACTGGTGGATTTCCGCGAAGCCATCGGATTTGCGTTTTTGGGACTTTTGCGATACCTCGGACAAGATAATCTTCTCGGTCTCTGGACGCAGGCCCGGCAAAATCAGAGTGCGGGACTCCTTAGCCTGTGAAAGAGTCTCTGAATGCGGCTCGGTGGTATTTTGTAGGGCCGCCACCCCCCGCAGGCGGGTGGCGGCCCGATTGGAAGGCGGGGGGGGGCCCCCCCCACGCGCGGGGGCCCCCCCGGGGGGGGCG
>JAVVHK010000046.1:0-8994 GCA_032249525.1 Bacteroidota bacterium
CTTTTGTGGGTGGGGGTTTCTTTTTGGGGCGCCACTGGTGCGGCGCGTAATAACCATTTTTTTTGGGGGGGGCGCCCGGCGCCGTGGGGGGGCGCCCCGCCGCTATCCCCTCTTCACATTAAGAAAGCCTTGGCCTCAAAACGGTATTAGCCTCCTCATGGATGCAGGCCCGCCCAAGGAAGTACCTTATCGCTGGTTTCTACGTCTAACTGAGTCCGCTAACCCCCCGCATGATAAAGCCAAAGAGGATGCAGCAAGAGAGCAAAAAGTGGCTCCCCAACAAGCCGCCCACTCAAAAGGACAGGCGTGTCAAAAAGAGGTTTTCAGCCTTAATTGGGGGCGGAAGTTTAGCGCTGCTCCTACCTTTGCGCCGTGTGGAAAGTGGGAGCCGCTAAGGCTGATATTACTTACTTTGAGCCTGGCATAGGCCTTTTAGGCTGGGGCAATAGCCGCCATGTAGCCTACACCGTAGAATCTTCCCTTTATGCCCGCGCTTTTGTCTTTGAGACAGAGACGGAAGGGCCTTACTTTTGGATAGAGGTGGACTTGTGCATGGCCACGGTAGCCGTGTATCAGGAAGTCTATCGGCGACTCTCCTCGGCTTTTCCCAGCCTGCAAATGGGCCACCTCCTTATTACCGCTAACCACACCCATGCCGCCCCGGCCGGCTACTCCTACCACCTCCTTTACCACATCAATACGCCCGGCTTTCATCGGGGTGTCTTTGAAAAGATCGTCTCCGGCATCGTAGAGGCCGCCCACAAAGCCTATCAGAATCGCCAGCCTGCCCAGCTCTTCTATGCTGAAGAAGCTTTTCCCCCTCATGTACCGATCGCCTTCAATCGGGCTATGCCCGCCTTCCTCAAAAACAAAGGCATAGACCCCCAGCTCAGCGACCACCCCGAATTAGCCGTAGACCGCACCGCCTACCAAATCACCATCCACCCCACAGGTCACCTGATCAACTGGTTTGGCACGCACACGACCACTATCCAGGAAATGAACCTGTGCATTAGCTCCGACCACAAGGGTTATGCCTCCGAGCTGTGTGAGAGTGATCATCAGCGAATAGCGGCCTTTGCGCAAACGACCGCAGGCGATGTCACGCCTAACCATCATGCTTTTCCGGGGGTGCGCGTACGACGAGGCCCTACCCCAAACCCCTTTGAAAATCGGCGCCTCCTCGGACAATACCAGGCGGATATGGCCCAGCGCCTCGCCCAAAAGGGAGAACCCCTCCCCCCCATCCTGCGAAATTGGCACACGTGGGTAGATTTTTCCCGTGTCGCTGTAGAAGAGCCTTACACCCGGGGCCGAGGCCGGGGACAAACAGGCTATGGAGCCATAGGCCCAGCTATGATTGGAGGCACAGCCGAAGGAGGAGGCGTACCCCCCGAAGTCGTCCGCCTAATCACCCTCTTAGCTCGCCTACGAGGCCTCACGGACCCCGCCATCCACGGCAATAAACCCATCCTCATAGATACGGTGTCCAAACGCATCTTTGGCACCCGCCGCTGGGAAAGCCTACCTTTACCGCCCACCGACCCGACCATCCGCTACCTACAATGGATCGCTCGCCAACGCGGCAAGTATGTCCCCTTTCCCCTCATCCCTCAAATCCTCCCCGTTAGCATCTGGCAGATAGGCTCTGTGGGCCTCATAGCCTTACCCTTTGAGCCTACTACCATGGCAGGGCATCTCATTAAAGACCGCCTCAAACCCCTCACCACCCCTCTCGGCATCCAACACCTTATCATCCAAGGCTACACCAATGGCTATGCGGGTTACCTCACCACTTACGAGGAGTACCAGTATCAGCGCTACGAAGGCGGCCACACCCCATTCGGAAAGTTTCAGCTGGCCGCCGTAGAAAAGGTCCTATCAGAGCTCCTTACAGGCACCTGGCAAGGTGTCCCTGCCCCACCCCACCTCCCCCCAGATGAAGCCGAAAAAGTACTTTTCACCTATGAGGTGGCTCGTCGCCTGCGATAAAGGGGGACGCCTCCTTTCGGCGGCCCTCACCAGCCTAACGCTGCTGTGGGGACAAACGCTCATCAGGAGCCGGACTTATGGAGGAAGCTTAGCCGATGTTCTGGTAAAAGCTTTCCAGGATGCCAATGGCTATGTCTTAGTTGGTTATACCCGTTCTAAGGATGGACTGCTGCGGCGAAACGGGTACGATGCGGACTTCTGGGTGCTTCGGGTGGACCGACAGGGTGAAGTGGTCTGGCATGCCACTTACGGCGCCGAAGGCGATGAAGAGCTGACCGACGCCTACCGCCTCCATGATGGAAGCCTCCTCCTCGTGGGCTGGACCGACTCCAAAAGCCTCTCCCACGGCAAACGCGACGCCTATATCGTCTATATTGACCCCTTAGGAAAGGTCCTCTGGCAAAAAGCCATAGGAGGAACCGGCAATGACGTGGCTCGCGGCGTGAGGCTCATTCGAGACTCCGTCATAGCTATTGCCGGCGAAATTGGCTCCATAGACTCCCTTCTCTGTCCCAAGCATCGGGGCGGAACTGACGGATGGCTCCTCCTACTCTCCCTAAGGGGAAAACTCCTCAGCTCCTACAACTGGGGCGGCAGTCATAACGACTACCTCCGCCTCATTGTGCCAGTCTCCCCAGATACCCTGTGGCTAATAGGCGCCTCCGACTCCCAAGATGGAGAAATCGCCAATCCCTTAGGCAAAATGGATATATGGATCGTAGAGACCGATGGAATGGGGCGGTTTAAGCGCAGCTGGAATATTGGAGGCACAGACTTTGAAGAACCCTACACGTGGACGCGCTCACCCGAGGGGGAGATATGGGTGGGGGGAACCACCTTTTCTCGGGCGTTGATAGCGTATGGCCGAGCGGACGGCGTGGTGTGGAAGATTGAGCCGGAGGGTTCGGCTCAGGTAGTGTGGCAAGGTGGTGGCACAGGCGATGAAGGACTAAACTTTCTTTCTCGTTTGCCTGATGGCGATTGGCTGCTGGCGGGGATGACCAGTTCCCGCGACGGGCTTATTCCCCACCTTGTTGGCCTCTACGATGGATGGGCCGTGCGCTGGAATCCTTACTCCGACTCGCTGCGCTTCTCCATCACCCTTGGCGGCAAAGACATGGACCGCTGGGAGGCCGCCTTTGAGGCCGAAGGCGGCACCTATGTCAGCTGGGGAACCACCGCCTCCAAAGGCGATGAAATCGGCGGCATACGCACTTATGGCAGTGCTGACTTTTGGGGCGTGTGGTGGAAACCCGATACCCTGCCTCCACCCCCCATCCTCCCCGAAGGCCCCACCTGGCTCTTAGGATACGTCCATCTCAGCGGCACCCGCGAAACGCCCATCCAGCTTTTCTTTAGAAGCGCCACAGGACAGACCATAGACAGTCTCACCCTACAAAAACCCGGCTTCTTCCGGTGGCAGGTCCCCGATACGATCCTCTCTACCTTGCGCGTAAGCTGTCATGCCCAAGGCTATCTCTGGAAAGAAATAGCCGTGCGCATCCGCCCCCATCAGGAAAATCGCTTAGATATTCGGTTAGATTCCCTTCGGCCAGGCGTACGTATGCCGCTCTTTTTTGTACATTTTGACAAGGGGAGTGCTCGGCTTCGGCCAGAGGCTTATCCTCAGCTGGATGAGTTCGCTCGGTTTCTTTTCCTCCATCCAGGCCTGCGAATTGAGCTGGCAGGGCATACGGATGGCACCAGCCGAGCAGAAACCGAAATCCAGCTTTCCCGAGACCGAGCCCTGGCCGTACGCGATTACTTAGTACGAAAGGGCCTTCCCAAAGAGCGTTTTCATATCGTCGGCTATGGGAAAGCGCGCCCCATCGCCGACAACGAAACCCCCGAAGGCCAGCAAAAAAACCGCCGGGTAGAATTCCGCATCTTAGGGTTCTGAGCCTAAAATATGCCAGTAGCGCCGGGTCGGCGTCCAAACCACCACATAATGCGCATCTGGATATCTCTGAGGCTCCCATGTAAAGACATTCTCTACTCCCCCATTCAGCCAACCATCGTAAAGGCGCAAAACTTCCTCATACTGCGCATTGAGGAGCTTGATTTTTATGGGCTGGCTCCGCCCTACATAAAGCCGCAAAAATCCCCGCGTAGCCCGCATCTGAAAGGGAGGCGTATAAACCTTTGTTTGAATGACCAGAGGAAGGGAGGTCAGCGTATCTCCCTCAGGACTCACATAAATGAGACGATACGCATGCCGCGCCCCCGCAAAGGTGATAGTGTCGTAATACTGAAACTTGTACCGGCCAGGCCCAGAACAAGAATGCGTGAGGATCGGATGCCATCCCTGTAACTCAATCTGCCGCTCCAAAAAGTAACGGCTACACGGTTCCTGAATCTCCACCTCATAGGTCAATAGAATGCCCAAGGTATCGGCTTCGCCATAAAGGGTACTGAATCTAATGGGGGCGTACAGGAGCTTTTCTTTTTCTTCATTGGCGGTGGTGTAGCGCCATTGGCCTCGGATAAGGGCTACACCGGTAATAGGGTCGGGGTCCCAAGGCACATATTGCCAGAGGGGAGCCGTCTCCGAAGGTAGATAAAAAGGAATAGGCCTGCCCCCATGAGAGATATGCACGCCCGAATCAGGTAAAAAACGCACCTGCGGAATAGGCGCCAAATAAAGCCCCGTGCGAGCCTGCCCCGTAGGATCAATTAAAGCCGCATAATGCCCCGCTTGCGTCACATCCGGAATGCGAATGAGAAAATTCGGATGCCGGTCCAGCGAAATGTCCCCTCCCACCTTCATAATAGTTAGCCGCTGCTGAGGAGGAATTTGCACCCCAGCGGGAAACTCAAAAGAATAATCTCGCGTTACCAAAAGCCACCGCTCAAGGCTAAGAGGCGCCTTTGTGGGATTGTAAAGGTCTATGCGGTGATTGACATTCTCGCGATAGACGCCCGGAATAAAACGAATAATCTGCGGATTCTGACTCCATAAGGCTCCCCACAGCAAAAGAAGCGTTAAGATTTTGGTGCCCTTTTGCTTGGAAGGGGGTGGGGGGGGTGGGTCTGGCGTAGAATGCGGGCTATCTATGGCCAGAAGCCTATGAGGAGCCTTCTACCAGAAGGTGTAGTATATCTGACCGCGTGATGATATCCCAGCCATGGTCCAGCTGCACTAAAAGGGCAGGCATTTGTCGGGTGAGCATCTTGGAGACGATATCTACGGGAGTGGAAGGGAGGACGATGGCGGGCGGGTCCAATGCATATTGGTGCACAGGGTGGTCCCGGGCATGGGGATCATCCATAAGCACCTCCAGCAAACGGGACTCGGTGAGGAGCCCATACACCTTTCCATCTTCAATGACGGGAATTTGGGAGATTTCGTAGGTCTGCATGAGCTCAATCGCTTTTCGGAGGGGATCTTGAGGTCTTACGGTGGCTAGGCCTGGGAGTTTGCGTTCTTTACGCTCTAAGACATCGCCGACGGTCAGTTCGGAAGTGCGTTCTAAGAAGCCTTGGGCCCGCATCCAGGCGTCGTTGTAGATTTTATTGAGATAGCGGGTACCGTGGTCAGGCAGGAGGACGACAACAAGGTCGCGGCTGGTGAGATTTTGGGCGATTTTGAGAGCGGCAAAGACAGCGGAGCCGGAGGACCACCCCACAAAGAGACCTTCATAGCGGGCTAGCTTTCGGGCCATGAGCGCTCCATCCCGGTCGGACACCTTGATGACCTTATCAATCAAGGAAAGGTCTAAGTTTCCCGGGACGATATCCTCGCCGATACCCTCGGTAAGGTACGGGTAGATTTCCCGGGGGTCTATTTGACCGGTTTCGTGGAGCTTCTGAAAAAGAGAGCCATAGGTATCTACGCCAATGACCTGGATGTTGGGATTTTGTTCTTTGAGGTACTGAGCTACGCCGCAAATGGTGCCGGTAGTTCCCATACCTGCCACGAAGTGGGTGATGCGGCCTTCGGTTTGCTCCCAGATTTCGGGGCCTGTGGTTTCATAGTGGGCCTGCCGGTTATTGAGGTTGTCGTACTGGTTGGGATAGAAGGCGTTAGGGATTTCTTGAGCGAGTCGTTTTGCCACGCTGTAGTAGGAGCGCGGGTCTTCAGGTGGGACGTTGGTAGGGGTTACAATGACCTCCGCCCCTAGGGCCCGTAGCGCATCTATTTTTTCTTTGGATTGCTTATCAGGTACAGTGAAAATGCATCTATATCCTTTGACGGCGGCTACGAGGGCGAGCCCCATGCCCGTATTTCCAGAGGTAGCCTCAATAATGGTACCCCCCGGTTTGAGCTGGCCGCTGCGCTCCGCTTCCTCAATCATTTTAAGGGCGATCCGATCCTTGACACTCTGGCCGGGGTTGAAGTACTCTACTTTAGCTAAGACGGTGGGGGCTAACCCCCTTGTAACTGCCTGAAGCTGAATGAGCGGAGTGCGCCCAATGGTCTCTAAGATATTCCGGTACCACATAGGGGACGAGGCTTACCGAGGTCGGGTACCGCCAGTAGGAGAAGAGGAACGGATGCCCCCTGCGCCCGTGCTCCCGCTTTGGATGGAAGGACGAGCGGATCCAGAGGAACGAGGCGAAGTAGGCGTATAAGAGGGGCGTGAAGAGCTCGTCGGAGCTGAAGTAGCAGAACGGCGAGGAGGCGTCCCCCCAGATGTAACTACTGTACTCCGAGGCGGCGTGTAAGTCGTGCTTCCGCTGGGAGTAGTGTAAGTACGCGGCCGGTAGTTGTAGCGGGGACTATAGGAGGAGCTGGACGAAGAGCTAGTGCCAGAGGGTGCCACCCACCAGCCGGGCCCCGCATAGTAGCTCCACCCCCATCCCGGCGTATAGTACCACCCCGGCCCCGCATAGTAGCTCCAGCCCCACCCCGGCGTATAATACCACCCCTGCCCCGCATAGGCTGGACCCCACCCCCACCACGGATCCCACCAACCCCACCTAGGACTATACCAGCTACGCCAACCCCACCCCCGCCCCCAACCAGGACCCCACCACCAAGGATCACACCAAACACCCGGAGAAAATAGACGCACCCCGCACGAAAAGCAGTAATCATCATCGTATTCCCGAGAAGAGCGAGAAAAATTATCTTCCCGACTATCTACACCGCTAGAGGCCTTCGCTTGCTGCTGGGATTTATTCAACTTTTCCCGCTCCTTAGCGGAAAGGTAAGTATCATCCTTATAAGCCACTTTTTGGCCGCCGCAGGCAGAACCCAATAGCACAGCAACAGCCACCCCAATCAGTTTCATGGTCTTCATATGCCCTCCTTGTTTGGACATAACAAATATACGAAAAGTATGCCAAACGGTATGCATCGGGGGGGTACCGTAACTTTGGCTCCATGGTGAAAGATTGGAGCGAGTGGTACCAAGAAGTCATCCAGAAAGCTGGGCTGGCCGAACATTCCCCCGTGCGCGGCTGTATGACCATCAAGCCGTATGGGTGGGCTATTTGGGAGCTGATGCGCGACCATTTAGATGCAGCCTTCAAAGCCACAGGCCATCAGAATGCCTACTTTCCCCTCTTCATCCCCCTGAGCTTTTTAGCCAAAGAGGCCCAACATGTGGAAGGTTTTGCACAGGAATGCGCCGTCGTTACCCATTATCGCATCAAAACAGACCCCGAGACTCGTGCCGTAACCCCCGATCCCGAAGCAGAACTCGAAGAACCCCTCGTCGTACGCCCCACCTCCGAAACTATCATATGGAGCACCTTCCGAGATTGGATACAATCCTACCGAGACCTTCCCCTGCTCATCAATCAGTGGGCCAATGTAGTGCGCTGGGAAAAACGCCCCCGCCTCTTTTTACGTACAACGGAATTCCTCTGGCAAGAGGGACACACCGCCCACGCAACCGCCGAAGAAGCCTTAGAAGAAGCCCGCCGAATGCTGGACATTTATGCGGATTTTGCAGAGAAGGTCCTGGCTATTCCCGTCATCAAGGGCCGCAAAACCCCCTCCGAACGTTTCGCAGGCGCCGTAGAAACCTTCACCATTGAAACCCTCTTAGTGGATGGAAAAGCTCTACAAGCAGGTACCTCCCACTTTTTAGGGCAGAACTTCGCTAAGGCCTTTGACGTCAAGTACCTCACCGCCGAAAATAAGTTAGAATATGTCTGGGCTACCTCCTGGGGAGTTTCTACGCGTCTGATTGGAGCTCTCATCCTAAGCCATGGCGATGAAAAGGGGTTGATCTTACCGCCGCAAGTAGCCCCCATACAAGTGGTGATTATTCCCGTCTGGAAAAACGCAGAAGAGCAAACCCAAACCACACAAAAAGCCCATGAACTGGCACGAAAACTTACAGACCTCGGCGTAAGAGTAAAGGTAGATGCAGATCCCCAACATCGGCCGGGCTGGAAGTATAATGAGTGGGAGCTACGGGGGGTTCCTGTAAGAATGGTCGTAGGGCCTCGGGACTTAGCAGCGGGGACGGTAGAAGTGGCTTTCCGTCATAATGGCGAAAAGCGCTCAGTCTCAGAAGGGGAGGCCCTGGCAGAAATCAAGAACTGGCTGGACACCATTCAGCGAGCATTGTATGAGCGAGCCAAGGCCCGCATAGAGCGTCAGACGCACTGGGTGGAGGATTACGCGAGGATGCGGGAGATTCTGGAGGAGTCAGGAGGTTTTGTGGTGGCGCACTGGGATGGGACGGCGGAAACGGAAGCCGCCATCAAGGCAGAGACAGGAGCTACGATTCGGTGTATTCCACTGGATTGGAAGGAGGAGTCGGGGAAGTGCATTTACACCGGGCGGCCCTCGGCGGGACGAGTGATATTTGCCAAAGCCTATTAGAAAGGCTGAATGCCAAGCTAAAAGAGAAAAGCTCCCACACCCGGGATGACCATCAGCAGGGCAAATGCTCTCCAAGATGTACTAAAAGAGACCACCCCCCTACCCCAAAAGAGAAAAGCTCACACCTAGAATAGCCCTCAGCGGGGCAAGGGCTAGTGGTAGAGACTTAGAGTTTCTAAATGCGAGTCGGTGGTATTTTGCGGGGCTGCCGCCCGCCGAAG
>JAVVHK010000047.1:0-8874 GCA_032249525.1 Bacteroidota bacterium
CGGGCAGGGTGGGAGGGAGCCTGGGGAAAGGTATGACGTTCTATCAGGCCGTGGTGGGCAGCGAGGCGCCGGGTTTCTTCTAAGCTCAGGGCAAAAGGCGGCCCCACCTCGTAGGGCTGACTCCCCAGTGGGAAAAGCAGCGCTATCCAGTAGCCGTCCGCTTTCAGGAGCTTACTAATAGCCGCAAAGTAAGCCTCCCGTTCTCCGGGAGTTATGGCGCAGTAAAAGGTGTATTCCCAGATAGCGTGATAGGTGGAGGGGCTTGCCTGCGCATGGTCAAAAAAGTCCGCGCAGCAGGTGTGAAGCGTAGGTGGGGCATTTTGCTTGAGGGCGGTTAGCGGTTCGGGGACCCAGTCCAGGGCGGTAACGGTATAGCCCTCCGTAGCTAAGAGTAGGGCATCGTAGCCGTAGCCGCAGCCTGGCACTAAGATAGTCGCCGGGGGTTTGACAGGAAAGTATTTTTCCCGGAGGAGCCAGACGAGGGCGGGAGTGGGGCCCTTGAGGTCCCAGCCGGTTTCGCCCCGCTGGTAGCGCTCAGCCCAATAGGCCGCATCCAGACGGTCAGGGGAAGCAGTCATGAGGGGGATGGGTTTACAGGGCGGTTCTCCGCCGTGGTGAAGGTAATGTGCGTCCAGCCGGCCTCTTGGAGGAGGCGGG
Source organism: Bacteroidota bacterium (assembly GCA_032249525.1). Classification (GTDB taxonomy): domain Bacteria; phylum Bacteroidota; class Bacteroidia; order SpSt-205; family SpSt-205; genus JAPYWM01. The sequence continues at coordinate 658 of JAVVHK010000047.1, forward strand.
TAAGCAGGGCTTTGGCTTGAGCATAGGCTAAGTCTCGGGGAAAGGTAGCGCTAATACTTTTTCGGAGGCTATCTTGGGCTTGGGCGAGGGCTTCTCGCACGCGGTGGGCTTCGCCGTCCCGCCACCACTCCACAATAGAAAAGCTCGCATCATAGACTTGCGATTTCTGGGGGTCTATCTTGACGTGACAAACTTCTGGGGGAGGTAAGATGAGGGTGAGGGTGTGCGTTTGGGGGTCCTTGTGAGCGATTTGGATTTGGGAAAAGTCCATACATATCGTAGCTTCGCCATGTAGAATGAGGAGGAGGCGCGACTCGGTAAAGGGGACCGAATAGGTCCATCGGTAGGTCGCCACATCCCGCACTACATAATGGAGCAGCTCTAAGCGGCCGAGCATATGGATTTTTTCAATGGTAAGAGTATGGGAAGATGAGTTTTGAGGGGTTGGTTGGGATTTTTGGAGGAGATAAAAAATAACTAACCCTCCTGTTAGAATGCCTAACAGGAGGGTGAGGAGAGGTAGTTGGAGGCGGGACATTAGCCCTGTTGGGTGCGCAGGGCGCGCGGAATTTCGATGCGAGCGATGGCAGCGTCGGGGGGCGTGAGGATGAGGAGGTTGGGGATGGAGACTTTACCTGCGATGAGGGACTTGCCCAGCTGGAGAGGAGTAACATCTATTTCAATGGCGTCGGGGAGGTCTTGGACGCGACCGCGCACCTTAAGGCGACGCAGGAGGGGTACGAGCTTGCCCCCCATCTGGACGCCTTGGGCTGTGCCTACTAGCCGAATCGGGAGAGAAACCACCACCTCATCTTCGGGAGCAACCCCCCAGAAGTCCAAGTGTAGAATATAATCATGCACCGGATGGAGCTGATATTCTCGCAGCAGTGCGGTCTGGCGGAGGTCTTCTATGTGGAGTTCTACAAGGTAGGTGTGAGGCGTGAAGACAATCTTTTCAGCGGCGGTGTGTTTGACTTTGAAGGAGCGAGGCCCTCCACGGCCGTAGAGCGCGGCGGGGACCCAGCCTTCCCGACGCAAGCGACGGCAGGCGCGACTTCCATGCTCCTCTCGGGGAAAGCCTTCCAACGTAATAGTCTGCATAGCGCGCCCGAGAGGACTCGAACCCCTAACCCCCAGATCCGAAGTCTGGTGCTCTATCCAATTGAGCTACGGGCGCGGAGGACAAAGGTACAATTTTCCCCGAGGATTTTCGGGGGCATCCCTATCACCCTAAGTACCGCAACAAGAATATGAGCGCTACCACCAAAGCTAAAACCATAATGATCACATCCAGCGGCCAAGGTAGAAGCCAAACCACCAGTGAGACAATAAGCGCCACAATGAGAATGATGATGAGTAGGCGAATGAGCTCCCGCTCGGACTGTAGAAGGCGCTTAGGCAGGGCTTTGACCCAGGTGAGGGGTTTAAAGACATAGCCCTTGAAGCGCTGCCAGAAGGTTTGTTTTTGGGGATTATGAGCGGTGGCGGCGATGGCGTTAGATGGATGGGACATTTCTATGGCGGGAGCATGTCCTGCCCATACCAGCATCAGGCTTAGGAAGCCAACGCATAAGTTTCTCATACGGGCCAAAGGTAGGGAGTTTTAGGTATTGAGACTTAGGCTGAGCCGCTCCAAGATAGTCTGGGGGGTAGCGGCGCCTGTGCATACGGAGACGATAGTTTGGAGGATGGGGAAGGAGTGGAGGTTGGGGAAGTTTTTCAGGTGGTGGGCGGTGAAGTAGCCTTCGGCGATCATGCCGCCTAAACGTTGGAGGGCGGCTTGGGGGGTGTAGCCTTGAGCCAGGTAGCTTCCAAAGCGCTGATTTCGGCTATAGGCGCTGAAAGCCGTAACTAAGAAGTCTCCTACCCACCCCGGCGACAAAAAGACCGATAGAGGGACTGGTGCTATGGCAGAAAGCACTTCGTAAAGCTCTCGCTGGATGGCAGCAGCCAAGGCCGCGCGGGCATTATCTCCCCAGAGCGAAAGCGCTCCCATGCCAATAGCATAGACGTTTTTGAGGACGCCGACCCATTCTAAGGACTCCAGATAGGGTACATACACCAGCTTGAAGTACGGTCTTTCAAAGAGGACTCGGGCTTTCTGAAAGAAGGTGGGGTCTTCGCAGGCGAAGGCGACCCAGGTGGGACGTTTTTGGATGACCTCTTCGGCATGGCTAGGACCACTCAGGACGGTGATGGGGGTGGGCCCCAACGTGCGCAAGTACTGACTCACTAAGAGGCCTTGGGGAGGGACGAGCCCCTTAGTGGCGGATATGTAGGGGATAGAAGGAAGGGGTGCCTTCAAGACCTCTCCTATGTAAGCGGCCGGCAAGGCCCCTACGATGATTTCGGTCTGCTTTAGGATCAAACTGAGGTCAGTACCTACATAGGCTATTTTTTCAGTAGGGAGGGTGAAGTCGGGGAAGATGGTGGGGTGGCGGCCTTCTTTTTGGAGGGTATAGGCGACTTCGGGGGAGTGGACCCACCAGTGGAGGTGGTGGTTATTTTCGGTGAGGAGGGAGGCGAGGGCAAGGCCCCAAGAGCCCCCGCCAAGTAACGCTACGGTCATGAGGTTGAGAGGCGGACGGGCGTGCTATCGCGTAGGGTCTGGAGAGTCTCATACGGGCCCACGATGAGGAGCGTGCCTGGGGCCGGCCCCTCCAGCAGCTCAATGTGTTTGTCATCGGCCACGCCAGTACGAACCGGCTGCTGATAAGCTCGGCCGTCCCGGTAGAGAAAAATGACTTCTTGACTGTCTCGCAGGACGACGGCTTGCAAGGGAGCGCAAAGCGTATTTTCCTTGCGATCGTAAAAGATACGAACGACCGCACTCATGTCGGGGCGGAGGGGATATTTTGAGCGGTCATAGCTTGTGGTGTCAATCCGCACGCGCACGAGGTAGGTAGCTACCTGTTCGCCGATGAGGGCGGATTGGGTTTCGGGTTTAGCGATGCCGCTGCTATAGCCTACTTCTTGGACGAAGCCTTTGAGGCGGAGGTTGGGATAGGCTTGGAGTTCTATTTCGGCGGGGTTACCGGGGGAGAGGTGGACGACGTCGGCTTCGGAGACTTGGAGCTCGGCTATGAAGGCGGAGAGGTCGGCAATGCGGATGCTTTCGGTGCCGGCCATTTGGCCTACCCCTACGACGCGCTGACCGGGCTTTACCAGCAGGCGAGTGACGATACCATTTATAGAAGCATACACAGAAGTGCGCTGGTAGTTGATGCGGGCTTGCTGGAGGTTGGCTTCGGCGGAGCGGAGGCGGTAAAGGGCGGCCTGGATGCCGTTTCGGGCGCTTTTGAGCTGGGCCTGAGCGATAAGGAAGCGGATACGAGCCGCATCCCATTCGGCGTCGCTAATGGCTTTTTTCTCATAGAGCTGCTGGGCCCGCACGAAGTTGAGCGAGTCTTGGAGGAAGGTGGCTTCTTGGGCGGCCGCGTTGGACTGGGCCGTAAGGTACTCCGCTCGGGCGGCTTCCACAGCGGCCTGAGCTTGCATGAGGGCTACCTGGTAGTTATCTGGACGAATCGTCATGAGTACTTGGCCCACGCGGACGGTATCCCCCTCTTTGACATAAATCTGGACCACTTCCCCTGAAACATCCGGGCTAATTGGCACCTCCAGGATAGGGCGAATGGTCGCTGTTTCAGTGATATAAGGCTGTATAGTACAGCGCCGGACGGTATCTATTTCCACGAGGGGGCCACGGCCAGTCCTACAGCTGGATAACATCCCCAAAGACAAGCTACCTAAGCTTACAGCGAGGGTGCAGAAGTATCTCATAGGTTCTGGTAATATCCGGTGTAAGCGAGTAGGAGGAGGGTGCGGAGCTTGAGGTCTAAGTGGGCTTGGGCGAGGTCTATTTGGGCCTGGGTGTAGGAGAGGAGGGCTTCTCGGTAGGCCCAATAGGAGAGGCGGCCCACTTCATACTGGGCCTGAGCTTGGAGGTAAGCCCTTTCGGCGGCGGCGAAGCTACGTTGAGCAGCCGCATAGGCCGCTTGGGCGCTCTCCCAGCTGAGGTATGCACTCTCAATGCGGCGGAGTACCGCCTGCCGCTGCTGAAGCTCATTAATCTGAGCCGAGGCGAGATTAGCCTCCGCACGCACCACCTGAGCCCGCCGACGGAAATTCTGAAAAATAGGCAAGAAAAAGCTCACGGAAATAGACTGGTTGAAGTTTTCTCGGACTTGTCTCCGGAAGGGATAAGGCTCCCGAATAAGCTGAAAGGTCTGGGGATCAAACCGGATATCGCCGGCATTTGAGGAGTAGTTGGTTTGCATGGAGGCGCTGAGGGAAAGGGTGGGGGCATACCCGCTGCGGGCGGCTTTGAGGGCATAAGTTTGGACGAGCGTGCGAAAACGGGCCTCTTCCAGCTCCGGCGCATAGCGAAGGGCCGCTTCAACGACTTCGTCATGCGTGAAGATTTTCTCGGGGACGGAGAGGCCCAAGGTGAATTCCACCGAGTCGGGAGAAAGGTTTTCCCAACGCATAAGAAGGAGCAGGTTGAGTTTGTTTTCTCGGTGGCGGTTGTAGAGGGTGATGTACTGGGCTTCTTCGCGGGCTTTTTGGGCTTCCAGGGAGAGTAGGTCCAGAGAGAGGGCCTGGCCTGTTTCTACTTGGGCGGAGAGACGTTGGATCTGGGCCGAGAGCCGTTCTATACGCTGTTTTTGGAGTTCTATAGCGATGGAGTCGCTGAGGGTCTGAAAAAACTGGATGAGGGCTTGGGCGAGGACTTCAGTTTGAATGCGGCGATAGGTGGCGTGGGTGAGGAGGCGGGCGTATTTGGTTTGGCGGAGGAGGTAGTGGTTGGCAAAGCCGCTAAAGAGCGTGAGATTAGCGGAGAGGCTGGCTCCGCCGAAAGTGGTCGTTTGCTGCACCCGACTGAAGGCGAAGGGGTCAAAAGTGGTGCCGTAGTTTTGGCTGAGGTTGGCATTGGCCTGGAGGCTGGGGAGGAAGTTTGCTTGAGCCTGGTAGTAGTCCCAGTCGGCGGTACGAAAGTTTACCGAGGCGGCGAGAACCTGGAGGGAGGCCTCGGCGGTGCGCTCCAAGAAGGTTTCTAAGGTGATCCAGCGTACGCCAGGGGGAGGAAAGGGTGGGAGGCTTTGCGCCAGGCCCAGAGTAAGAAGGAACATGTAGAGCAGCTTAGGCATAGGCAATCCAGTGGATGCGGTTTGGCAGGCGCTGAAAATAGAGAGCTTCCCCGTTGGGAAGGGGGATGGATTCATTAGGATAGAGGATGGTGTGGAGGGTGACGGGATACTGGATTTGCACCTTGAGGTAGGCGGGCAGTGCGCTTTTCCAGCGTTCTAAGGTTTTGTAAGGGCCCTGAACCGCCAAGGCTAACTGCCCCACGCCCCCCTGACTGAAATAAACATCTATGCCCTCATCTTGGAGGTCGTGGAGGATAGTGCCCGTGGGTACGGGGGTTAGGTCCAGGCTTTCTATTTCTATCAGGAAGAGGTCTCGGCGCTCTAAGCGGATGGGGGGGAGTGGTGTGTAGTCTTTGTCGGTGATGAGGGTAGCCTCTTGCTGAGGGTCAAAGTAGGGGCGAATGTAGAGGGGTATTCGGGCTAAGTGGAGGGGACGTAGGGTGCGGGGATGTAAGATTTTGGCTCCGTAGAAGGTCATTTCGGCAGCCTGGGCATAACTGAGCTGCGTAATGGGAATCGCATCGGGATACTTTTTGGGGTCAGCGGTGTAAATGCGGCCGACATCTTTCCAGGCGATCATGCCCCGGGCTTTGAGGTAAGCGGAAAAGAGCGCAGCCGAATAGTCGGAGCCTTCTCGGCCAAGCGTAACACTACGACGCCGTAGGTCCGAAGCGATATACCCTTGCGTTATCACTAAGGAATACCGCCGAAAACGAGGCAAAAGGTCGGCATCAATACTGGCCTGCGTAGGACCCTCTAAAATAGAAGGTATGGGATACCCCCCATCAGTAATGAGGAGGCGTCGAGCATCAACCCAGTCAGCCTCGTACCCTTGGTGGGCGAGGTAAGCATGTACGATGGTGCTACTAACTAATTCGCCAAAGACGAGAACCTCATCTATCCCGCGGGGATGGGTCTCAGCCCGTTCCAAGAGGGCTTCTATGCGTTTGCGGAGGGGATACCAGTAACGTTCATAGAGGGTCGTCTCTAACCGAGCGGCCACTTCGGAGGGAAAAGCCTCTTCAATAAGCTGTTTGTGGAAGGCCAGGATAGTCGCATAGCCTTGCTCCATGGTTTCCACATCTCTTTGGAGGGCGGCTTCGGAGAGGCGGTGGAGGCGGTCGGTGGTTTTTCCGAAGGCGGAGACTACCAGCAGACAGGGCTCTTGAATGCTCGCCTGCGCTAAAACCCGCGGCAATTCCCGAAGACCATGAGCATCCCGCAGGCAGCTCCCCCCTACCTTCATGACCCACATGGCGCAAAGGTAAAGAGTAGGTTTTGTTTTTTTGTGCATGCGCCATCGGGTAGACTTTTTAGTGATTGGAAGTGGAGTGGCGGGATTATTTTTTGCGTTGAAGGCCGCCGCCTATGGCGAAGTCCTTCTTATAACTAAAGACCGCCCTGAGGAAAGCAACACGACTTATGCGCAGGGAGGGATTGCGGGGGTTTTTTCTTCGGAGGATAGCATTGAGTCGCATGTGCAGGATACGCTCGCAGCGGGGGATGGGCTCTGTCGGGAAGCCATAGTGCGCACGATCATTGCGGAGGCGCCTGCGGTGATTCAAAGCCTGATAGATACATACGGGGCGCAGTTTGACCGAGATGAGAGTGGGCAGCTGCTCTTAGCTCGGGAGGGCGGACATTCCCACCCGCGCATTTTACACAGTCGGGATGCTACAGGAGCCGAAATCAGTCGGGTGCTCTTAGACGCTGTGCGTCGTCATCCTCGGATCCAAATGTGGGACCACATGTTTGCGCTAGACCTTATCACGCAGCACCACCTGGGCATTTACGTCAATCGCGGCTACCCCGGCATAGAGTGCTATGGGGTTTATGCGTTGGACCTGAGAACGCAAACTATTCACACGATTTTGGCCAAGGTAACTGTGCTAGCCACCGGTGGCGCCGGCCATGTGTATGAAGTAACTACCAATCCGCCTGTAGCCACCGGCGATGGGATTGGGATGGCTTTGCGCGCTAAGGCTCGGCTGGCCAACATGGAGTTTTATCAGTTTCACCCCACGGCCCTTTATGAGCCCGGAAAGCGGCCGGCCTTCCTCCTGACGGAAGCCCTACGAGGGGCCGGCGCTAAACTGGTAGACCCTCTCCACTATCAGCCTTTCATGCACAAGTATCATCCCCAAGGGGACTTGGCGCCTCGAGACCACGTGGCCCGAGCCATTGATACCGAAGCCAAAATCGCCGGTCTACCCTATGTCTATTTGGATGCGCGCGCCGTGGAAAATCTCCCCGAGCGGTTTCCGACCATTTACGAGTATTGCAGGCGAATAGGGTTAGACCCGCGACAGGACCTTTTGCCGGTGGCTCCAGCGGCCCATTACATGGTAGGGGGCATTGATACCGATGAATGGGGGCGGTCCTCTATCAAGTACTTGTACGCTCTGGGGGAAGTGAGTTATACGGGGCTTCACGGCGCTAATCGGCTGGCCTCTAACTCCCTTTTGGAAGCGCTGGTGATGGCTCAGCGAGCTGCGCAAGACGCCTCTGTCCTCCTCCGCCACCGCACCTACGAGGAGGCCGTGCCCGATTGGGACCCCAGCGGCACCAAACACCCCGAAGAGCGCATCCTGATTAGCCACAACCTCGCCGAAGTGCGCGGCCTCATGTCCCAGTACGTGGGCATCGTCCGAACCGTCTTTCGCTTAGAGCGGGCCAAGCGCCGCTTAGAGCTGCTCTACGACGAAACGGAGGCGTTTTACCGGCATACCTATCCCTCTCGCGAGCTTTTTGAGCTGCGCAATCTCATTGCCGTAGCCTATGCCGTGGTAAAAAGTGCGCTGATCCGAAAAGAAAGTCGGGGGCTCCATTACATTTTAGACTACCCCCATAAGCGGGAGAAGGCATACGATACGCTGATATAGCCTTCTCCTTTGGGTGGAGCGCGTCGGTAGAGCCTGTGCGTCTCATCCGCTGTACCCGTTCTCGTTCGCCGAGAAGAGATGGGGAGGCAGCCGAAGTTATACCATTTTTGAAGCCAAGGTTTTCTTAATGTGAAGAGGGGATGGGCGCGCCCGCCCTGCGGGCGGGCGCGCCCTCACAGCGGCGG
>JAVVHK010000048.1:0-8841 GCA_032249525.1 Bacteroidota bacterium
CCCAGTAAGGGAAGTTAACGGTATCAACGGTGTAGCCTGCGGCTTGGAGTTTTTCTACGAGGGTAGTAACGGCATGTTGGACGGCGGGGTGGAGGCCTTGGGGGGAGAGGAGGGCGTAGCGACGGGGAGGTGGGGCGGGCTGGAAGGGTTCTACGGGGCGCTGGCTGGTGGTAGCATCGTGGGGATCCCAGCCTGCCATGACTTCATAAGAGGCGATCAGGGCTTCCAAGGTGGGGGCGATGGGGCCAATCTGGTCAAAGGAGGAAGCATAAGCAATGAGGCCGTAGCGCGAGATGCGCCCATAGGTGGGTTTGAGACCGTAAAGTCCGCAGAAGGCGGCCGGCTGCCGAATAGAACCCCCGGTGTCGCTGCCTAAGGCCATATCACAAAATCCCGCTGCGGCTGCCGCCGCTGACCCACCCGAAGAGCCCCCTGGCACCCAGTTCGGATTGAGCGGGTTTCGCACCGGACCATAAGCCGAATTCTCATTGGAGGAGCCCATGGCAAACTCATCACAGTTAGCCCGGCCAATGCAGATAGCCCCCGCCGCCTCTAAACGCTCTATAGCGGTAGCACTGTATGGCGAAACAAAACCTTCCAGAATCTTAGAGGCGGCACTAGCCCGGTGCCCCGCATAGCAGATATTGTCTTTGTGCACATAGATAAGTCCTCTCAGGGGGAGCGGCGCATCCGCAGGCAAACTATCTAACTCCTGAGCTTTTTGCAGGGCCTCATCCGCATAAACCTCTAAGAGGGCGTTGAGGGACGGGTTTTGGGTCTGGATGCGGTGGAGAGCAGCTTCTACGGCGGGAAGGGCTTTTCGCTGTCGCCAGAAAGGCGTTTCCCTCATCCGTCCAGGGTCTTATCCAGCGCTTCGGAAGCCTTCGGACTTTTCTCAGAAGGAGTCGTTTTCTTTTCGCCTCGCAGGGCTTCTTGAAACTCCCGAATACTACTACCTAAGCCCCGGGCAAACTCCGGCAACTTTTTCCCTCCAAAGAGAAGCAGTACCACCGCAAAAATCAGCACCCACTCCCACGGTCCTAAGCCAAACATCATTCAAAGGTACGAACAAAATCCTATTCTGCGAGCGGGCTTGGAAGGAGGTTACTTTTGCGGCATGGAGCATCCCTTACCGGCATTTGTGATAGAGGTGGAGAAGGTTCGTCGAAATTTAGAGCTTCTCAGTGCTGTGCAGCGGGAGAGCGGGGTGAAGGTACTTTTTGCGCTGAAGGGTTTTGCGCTGCCGGCGCTTATGCCGCTAATTCGGGCGCATGTGAGTGGGGTGGCGGCTAGCTCACTCAATGAAGCGGTGTTTGCGCACACCTACTTTCGTCAGCGGGTGCATTATTATGCGCCGGCGGTGCGGCCCGAGGATGTGCCAGCCCTACGAGAGATAGTGGATACTTGGGTTTTCAATAGCTTTTCTGAGTATGAACGTTATGCTTCGCAGCTTTCGGAGGATATTCAAATAGGACTTCGTGTGAATCCGCATTTTGGTTCAGCCAGTGCGGTTATTTATAATCCGGGTCGGCCGGGTAGTCGTTTGGGTATTGAGCCTGGGGCAGCTGTTCATCCTTTGCCGGCCCGAGTGAGGGGTTTGCATGTGCATACGCTTTGTGAGGCCGGGCCCGAAGCGCTGGAAAAACTCTTGGAGGCCATGGAGCAGCATTTTGGAGGCTGGCTTCGGCAGGTGCGGTGGCTGAATTTAGGGGGAGGACACCTCCTTACGGCGGAGTTTTATGATGTAGGGCGGTTTATCGAAGCGATTCGGCGTTTTTGGGAGCGATTTCCGAACCTGGAGACCATTTACATAGAGCCTTCGGCTGCGGTGGTGTGGGAAGCGGGCTATTTAGCCAGTCGCGTATTGGACATCCATTCATCGGGCGAACGCACTTGGCTTATGTTGGATGTGTCTTTTACGGCCCACATGCCGGACACTTTGGAGATGCCATATAAGCCGCGCTTATGGGAGGCTTTGCCCGAGGTGGATGTGCGGTATCCGACATACTGGTTGGGTGGTGCGACTTGCTTAGCGGGCGATGAGATGGGGCCATATAGCTTTCCACGGCCAGTAGAGGTAGGCCAAATCCTGCACTTTCACGATATGGCGCATTACACCTTTGTCAAGACGACGTTCTTCAATGGAGTTGGGCATCCGGCGCTGGTTTTGCGAGAGGGGTCGGGCTATGTGGTGGTGAAGCGGTACGGATATGAGGATTATAGGGGGCGGTTGGGCGGATAAAAGAAAGCGGCGGCGAACCTTTCGGCTCGCCACCGCTAAGATCGTGCTGGGTATTTTAGTTGTTTTTGCCTTGCTCGGGTACTTCTTCGTAGATTACTTCGGTAGCTCCAGCGCCTGGGCTTCCTGTTTGGGTTGAGCCTGGGCTGCTGTAGAGGGAGGCTCCGGCCTTTTGAAGTTCCGTGGACAGTTGAGGCATGAGCCGGTCTACGCTGGCGATGTCCTTGTTTTGATGGGCGGTGCGGAGGTCGCGGATGAGGTTCTCAAGGGTGGAGCGATGGGCGTCGGAGATCTTAGAGCCATTTTCGCGGAGGAATTTTTCGGCCTGGTAGAGGAGGGCGTCGGCTTGATTGAGTTTTTCGGCGGCTTCTTTGCGGCGGCGGTCTTCTTCGGCGTAGAGCTGGGCTTCTCGCTTCATGCGTTCTATTTCCTCTTTAGAGAGGCCGGTACCCGCTTCAATGCGGATGGATTGTTCTTTGCCGGTGGCTTTGTCGCGAGCGGTAACGGTGAGGATGCCATTGGCATCCACGTCAAAGGTAACTTCTATTTGAGGAACGCCGCGGGGGGCTGGTGGGATACCCTCTAAGTAGAAGCGACCTAAGCTGCGGTTGTCGGCAGCCATGGGCCTTTCGCCTTGCAAGACATGGATTTCCACGGTGGTTTGGTTGTCGGCGGCGGTGGTGAAGATTTCTGTGCGCCGAGTAGGGATGGTGGTGTTAGCTTCAATGAGTTTAGTGAAGACGCCTCCCAGGGTTTCTACGCCTAAGGAGATGGGGATGACGTCTAAGAGGAGGACGCCTTGGACTTCGCCGGCAAGGACGCCCGCTTGGACGGCGGCGCCCAACGCCACGGCTTCGTCAGGGTTGACGCTCTTGTTGGGTTCTTTCCCGAAGAATTCGCGCACCAGCTGCTGAATGCGCGGCATACGAGTAGAGCCCCCAACGAGAATCACTTCATCAATGTCCTTAGGTGAGAGTTTGGCGGCGTTGAGGGCTTTACGGCAGGGCTCTAAGCATCTTTCGTAGAGGTCTTCGCAGAGGCTTTCGAACTTACTGCGGGTGAGGGTTTTTTGGAGGTTGAGCGGGCCCTTGTGCGGGTCAATAGTGATATAGGGCAGGTTGATTTCGGTGGAGGTTTGGTTAGAGAGTTCTATTTTGGCTTGTTCGGCGGCTTCGCGCAGGCGCTGCATGGCTCGGGGGTCTTTGCGTAGGTCTACGCCTTCCTCGTGGAGGAATTCTTCCACAAGCCAGTTGACGATGCGCATGTCAAAGTCGTCGCCCCCGAGGTGAGTGTCACCACTGGTGGAGAGCACTTCAAAGACGCCATCCCCCACTTCCAAGATGGAAATGTCAAAGGTACCTCCTCCTAAGTCAAAGACGGCGATTTTGCCATTTTTGATACGTTTATCTACGCCATAAGCGAGGGCGGCAGCGGTTGGCTCATTGATGATGCGGCGCACATTTAGACCGGCGATTTCACCGGCTTCTTTGGTGGCTTTGCGCTGAGCGTCGTTGAAGTAGGCCGGCACCGTAATCACTGCTTCCGTAACAGGCTGACCTAAATAGTCTTCGGCGGCTTTCTTGAGCTTAGTGAGGATCATAGCGGAGATTTCTTGCGGGGTATAGACTTTATCGCCGATACGGACGACGCACATGTTATTGGGGCCGCGCTCTACTTTGTAGGGGACGCGTTTTACATCCTCAATGGCTTCGTCATAGGTCTTTCCCATGAAGCGCTTGATGGAGTAGATGGTGTTTTGGGGGTTCATGACAGCTTGGCGTTTGGCGAGTTCGCCCACGAGCCGTTCCCCATCGGGTTTGAAGGCGACTACGGAAGGGGTCGTGCGCTTACCTTCCTGATTTACAATGACGACGGGCTGGGAGCCCTCCATGATGGCTACGACGGAGTTAGTCGTGCCCAAATCTATGCCTACGATCTTGCTCATGTGGGAAGGGAGTAGCAAAGGCTATGCCTTTAGGAGCTTTTGATGCTATTTTGTCAAGTTGGACTGCTATTTTGTCTGTTGGGCAAAATCCTGTACGAGGCCTGTGGGGGTTAGGTGGAGGCGGAGGTAAGGTTTGCCAGCGGCTTGATGACAGGCGTTGCAATGCTGGATAAGGTTTTGCATGCTCTCTTCAAAGGTTTCGGGCTGGCGGTCATGGATGGCTTTTTCCACGGCTTTGAGGGGCTGGAGGAGGTTGGGTTCCATCATGGCGCTTACGGGGATGCCATCGTCGGAGAGGTTGAGCCTATAAAGGTGCTCGGCGGTTTCTTCCAGCTCCTCGTGGTAAAACTCGGCTAGTTCCCAATTCTGAGCTTTCCCAGCTAAGTAGAGCTTATGCGTGAAGCGCTCATAACTCGCCATGAAAGTCGCCAGCTCCACAGGATGTTCCTCTACGATGTGAGAGAGTTTTTCCACTTCTTTTTGGAGGTGAGTGTTTTCTCGGTGGAGGGCATACAGAGAAAGGCTCAGCCCTACCAGTACGGCCGCTAACAGGCCAAGGCTCCACTTGGGCATAAACAAAGGTACGACGAAATGGCTAATTTTGATTGAAACTAAGTTTGGGCTGGGGTTTCCGGAGGGTAGGGGCTAAACTTCCTAACTTCGCTGCATGCAGCCTTTGGAAGGACTGGTGGGGACGGCATTCCTGCTTTTAGGGGGGGTAGTTGTTTTGCTTATACGAAAGCCCCAGCTGGCTCTGGGCGCAGCCACTTTATTTTCTGTTTTAGGGGCGATAGGGGGATTCTATCATGCGTACTTACAGCCGAAGCCCGCTTCACTTTTATTTAGTATGGCGTATGGCGGGGGAATCTATGCATTTTTTACGGGCTATCTGAGCATTATGGCGCTTTTGGGAGTGCTTTTTCTGTATCGGTATGAGCGGGTGGTGGCTGCGGGGTTAGAGACGAAAGGAGTTCCTCGTTTCTCCCGGGAGGGCTATGCACTTACCTTATGGGCGGCAGGAAGTCTGAGTCTTCTGGCTGCCAGCAATCACCTGCTACTGAGCTTAGTAGCACTGGAAACGGTTAGCTTTGCCTTGATTGTCCTGGTGGGTTACCACTGGGCCAATGCCCGCGCCCCCGAGGCCGCCATCAAATACCTTCTCTTGAGTGGGGTGGCTACGGCCATTCTGGTATATGGGCTTTCCTACCTCTATGGCATTACGGGTACGCTCTACCTTCATACGCTGAAACTGGTAGACTGGAATGCTTGGCAAGGGCATTTTCTGTATCGCTTGGCGGTGGGGCTGATGCTGGTGGGATTGCTGTTTAAGCTGAGCATTTTTCCTTTGCACTGGTGGGCGCCGGATGTGTATGGGGGTGCGGTGCCCGGAGCGGCTGGCATAGCCGTAGCGTTTGGGAAGGTGGGAGCGGCATTTTTCTTGGGGCAAATCCTGCATGTCATAGGCATTTTGCCAGGATGGCAGATGGTTCTGGCGTTTTTGGCAGGGGTATCAGCGCTCTATGGGAATCTCATGGCTATCCGACAGACCTCGCTCCAACGTCTCTTGGGCTACTCTTCTATTGCGCATGGGGGTTATCTCCTTTTAGGGCTGGTAGGTGGTTCGGAGGGCCTTTTGCAAGGATGGGCCTATGCCTTGGCCTATGCGCTCATGAGCCTCTTAGTCTTTGGCCTTTCTACCGTAGGGGGGTCGCCCGTGGATATGGAGCGCCTTCGGGGGCTCGGATATGAACGACCGGGCTATGGGGCCGCCCTAACGCTGAGCTTGGCCGCCCTGTCAGGGATGCCTCCCCTCGTGGGATTTTTAGCGAAATACGGAGTGTTTGTAACAGCTTTTAGAAGCGGCTTCGTCATGCCCGCAATTATTGCCCTTCTCGGGGCTTTGATTGGATATTATGCGTATTGGAAGCCTGTAGCTCTTTTGTACCAGGTGAGTGAAAGTCGGCCTGTCCTGCCCCTGCCTGTTCTCTCGGTATCCGTGCTGCTTCTGATTCTGGTGGGGGTATTGCCGGTGCTGCTGTGGGGATGGATGGACTACCTGTACGGGATAGCTGGTTATTTTGGGCGCTGATATGCGGTATTTGTATTTAGGATTATACGGGCTGCTGGTTTTGGGTATAGAGGTGGGCTTGGGGCGAAGATGGGGGAAAGTGCCTCCGTTAGGTAAGTTTTTTTCGCCGTTTGTGGGGTTTTGGCAGCAGGCGGAGCCTCGCGATTATCGTCCTCCGGAGAGGCTCGTTATCCCTACTTTGGAGGATACGGTGTTTGTCGTATGGGATGATCGGTGGGTGCCTCATATTTATGCTCGGAACGATCGGGATTTGTATCGGGCGCAGGGGTATATTCAAGCTTATCTGCGTTTGTGGCAGATGGAGTTTCAGACGGATGTAGCGGCGGGGCGGCTAAGCCGATTCTTAGGGGAGCAGGCGCTGGAAATAGACCGCGCTATGCGGCGCTTAGGCCTACCTTACGCCGCCGAGAAAGCCTACCAGCTCATGAGCCAAGACTCCATCACCCGCACCATGATAGAGGCCTTTACCGAAGGGGTCAACGCCTACATCGCCACCCTCTCCTATAAAGACCTCCCCTTGGAGTACAAACTGCTGGATTACTGGCCTGAGCCCTGGACCCCCTTCAAAAGCGCCCTCCTCGTCAAGTATATGGCCTATGACCTCTCGGTAAGGGCCCCTGATAAATACCTCACGCGCCTTTTAACTCAGTATGGAAAAGGTGCCATTGATACCCTCTATCCCAACCTGGCGCTCTTTGGGGCGACTACTATTCTTCATGGGCCTGCCTACGAAGGTCCAACCCTGGAACTTCCCCCCCAGCCCAAAGATTACTTCAGCGAAGGCTACGCTCAGGATACGGAGGCGTTCTCTATGGAGAGAGACCCCGAGTGGTTGGGCAGTAATAACTGGGCCGTCAGCGGCAAACGTACCGCCACCGGCTACCCCCTCTTAGCCAATGACCCCCACCTCACCCTCACTCTACCCTCCATCTGGCTGGAAATGCACTTGGAAAGCCCCTCCGTCAGCGTCTACGGCGTAACCCTCTTGGGCGCTCCCGGCGTGATCATTGGATACAACCGAGCTATAGCCTGGGGCGTTACGAATGTCGGACCCGACGCCTGGGATTATTATCACCTTCGTTATGCCGACGAAAAAGGCCAATCCTTCTGGTACAACGGCCAGAAAGTGCCCCTCCACCCCCGCCCTGAAACCCTGCATGTACGAACCGGCTGGGGAGGAGAGAAAATAATCATAGACACTGTTTGGTACTCGCCCTGGGGGCCCGTCGTCCATCGCCGCTTCGATAATATACCGCGTCCTCTTTGGGGAAAAGCTCGCCAAGCGCCCATGGACGCTGCTTTGCGCTGGATTTCGTATGAGCCTTCCAACGAGGCTTTGACCTTCTACTACCTCAATCGGGCCAAATCCCTAGAAGACTATAAGCACGCTCTTTCCTATTTCGGTTCGCCTGCTCAGAACTTCGTCTATGCGGACACGGCAGGGCATATTGCGGTGTGGGCACGGGGGTATTATCCCTTGCGGTGGCGCGAGCAAGGAAAGTTTGTCTTAGATGCGGAAAAGCCCGAACATCACTGGCGGGACTGGCTCCCCATGGAAGCTAATCCCCACGTCATAGACCCCCCCGAAGGTTTTGTACGTTCAGCTAACACTTTGCCCGCTGGCCCCGAGTATCCCTACTACTTAGGCTGGTACTTTGCTCTGCCTGGGCGGGCAGCGCGTATTGCTGATCGCCTAAGCACCCTCCAAAATGCCACAGTGGACTCCATGCGCCTCCTTCAGTTGGATAGTTGGGGTTACATACCGGCGCGTGCGCTGCCCGTCATGCTTTCTTACCTTGCGCAGAAGTCCTCTCGCTATCTGGACTCGCTGCGAAGCTGGGACTATCATTACCGGGGGCAGTCCATAGCGCCGACGCTCTTTGAGCGGTGGTGGAACGCCTTCCATCACAAGCTCTGGGACGAGGTAGCAATTCGCCGACCGGAATGGGATGTAACCTTAGCCGTGCTCTTAGAGGCCGCTAAAGCCGATAGCCTTCAAAAACCCTCGGCCTACGAACGTTGGATAGATGATGCTCGCACGCCTCAGCGAGAAAGGCTGCGCGATCTTTTAGAGGAGACTTTTGCGCAGGTGGAAGCGGAGGTAGCGCAGAAGCCGGATTCGCTTCTGTGGTGGTGGCGGGAGCGCGGCAATCACCTTAGGCACTTAGGACGCATCCCCGGCTTAGGGGGTGATACCTTGCGGGCAGATGGAAATGGACAAGTAGTCAATGCGATTGGCTCGTCGGCTGGCCCTTCCTGGCGGATGGTGGTAGACCTGAAGCCCCCCGTACAGGGCTACGGTATCTACCCCGGCGGACAATCAGGCAATCCCGGGTCATTCCAATATGCGGCATTCGTGAAAGATTATGAGGCGGGGAAGCTATATCGGCATCGGTTTTACCGGGAAATGGCGGAGTTTGGGGCAAAGGAGCAAGTGGGGATAAGCGTAGGGGTGCCTCAGCGCCGGTAACCTCTTACCTCCCTATAACAAACGGGAAGAGGGATATTGAGCGCGGCGCCGGCCCCGCTGGGGGCTGGCGCCGCCTGAAAAGAAAGTCTATCCCGAAG
>JAVVHK010000049.1:0-8711 GCA_032249525.1 Bacteroidota bacterium
AACTCTTCTGTGGTAAGGGGTCGAATGAGGTCGGGCGAGGCTCCTAAGACTTGGGCCACCTTCTGCCCAAAGGTATAAGGACTCTCTATGGTAGGTCCTGCTATGTGAAAGACACCTTCTGCTCTCTTAGCGATGATGAGGCGGAGGCCCTCAGCCAAATCATAGGCCCAAGTGGGGGTGCGCCGCTGGTCCGTAAAAAGAGGGTACTCTCGTCCGCTACTTAGCATTTGGCGGACTCGAAGGTAGATATTGTCCCGAGAGAGGTGGGGAGCCGTCCCATATACTAGGGAGGTTCGGACAATAGTCCAGGGGCCCGGATACTCTCGCACAACCCATTCTGCGGCCAGTTTACTGGCACCATATACCGAAAGAGGCGCAGGCAAGTCATTCTCTTTGTACAGGTAATCCGGAGGCACAAACCCATCAAAGACAAAGTCCGTAGAAACCAGTACGAAATGGGCCTTAGGAGCATAAGTGGTAAGGGCATCTATGAGGTTCTGGGTGGCAGCAACATTATTTTTCCAACAGAGGGTGGGATTTTCTTGGCAGGCATCTACGAGGGTCATGGCGGCGATGTGGGCAACGACATCGGGCCGAGCCCAACGCACCAAGGCTACTACCTGATCAGGCTGGGTCAAATCTGCTGCCTGATAGGCATACGCTGTGCTCTCAGCAGGGGCACGCCCCGTTCCTAAAAGCTCCCATGTCGTGTGCTGCGCGCAAAGAAGGTAAGTATGATGCCCCACCAGCCCCCGAATGCCCGTGATGAGCACCCGCATCACGCAAAAGTAGCGCAAAAGGCAGGCGAGCGAATATAAAATACCATAGGCGGCCTCCCAAACCATGAGAGGCCGCCGGTGTAGTTAGTTTTTGACGGGGGCGTAATTATTCTTTGACAGGTGTAAGGTTTTTGACGACTCTTTGGCTTAGGCCGTCCCGCAGTTCTGCGTATCCCTCGGTGTTGGGCTCAAGGGCCGCAGCCTGTTGATAGGCGTTGAGGGCGTAACCATAGAGGCCATTTTGCTCATAAAAGGCGCCGAGGAGGGCTTGTCCCAGGGCTGTCTGGGTGTCTAAGCTTCGGAGAAGCTCTTGCTCTTCATTCTTGAGGGCTTGGGCTTTATCGGCAGGAAGGACTTTGAAGCAGGTGCGGTTAGACTTGATGGTGGGGTAACGGCGGGTGCTCACGCTCCAGTAATAGCAGGTATTGGGTTTGACTTTGGAGGTGAGGTTGAGCTCTACGCGGTGGCGATCGGCTGAAACTTCCTCTGTATGAATGACTTGGCCTGTTTCATCAAGGATTTCCACCCGGTAGCCTTCGGAGCCGGGGACACGATCCCACTGGAGGATAACTTTTTCGGCGAAGAAGGCCGATTGGGCCGGTGTGAGAGGGGATGGAGCCATAGTGGAGCGGGTAACAGCTCCTAAGGTTTTGCCGGTGGGACGGCCAGCCCCCGAGGCAATCGCCTGATTGAGCACATACCCCGTGTAACGAGCCGCATACGGGTTATTATCGGCTTTAGTAGTCTGGGCTAGAAGCTGATTGATAGAGTAAGTGCCAGGCTCTTTGAGTTCTCGGGCCTTATTTCCAGGCAAAATAAGCGCAGCATAAGCCTGCGGGCCAATCTTGATTTTTTGATTTTCCTGCAGCTTCATGCCTACGGCAGCTTTGACCCAGGCATTGCCTTGTTCTACTTGGACATCTCCTCGTAAGGCGAGAATAGTCGCCGTTTGAGCCCATAAAAGGGCACCCATCAAACTCAGCCCAGTGACGGGCAAAACTTTCAGACGGTTCATAACGTGGAAAAATGCTGCAAATCTCATGCCAAAGCTGGTTTTCGTTTGGGAGCTGTGAGAAGGCAGATTTCTCCGCCCAAAAGGAGGATGAGGAAGGATACTTCGGCCTCCACCCAATAGCCCTGATAAGCTAAGTAGGCGAATAACGCCCCGAGGATAAAGAGTAAAAGGATTTGGGTGAGGCGAACCCAGATGTACGGACAGGAGTATCGGATATCCGCTAAGATGCCCAGCAGGATAAATCCCAAGCCCCCCAGAAGATAAGTTAGAGCTGGGGGCAGTTTTTTCCAGAAGGTGCGATGGAGCAGCATAGAGGTGATATTGGCGTGGATGAGGACGCCGTACATGTCTGGGGCAGTATGGGTGAAGGGCCGTATGCCTAAGGGGGTGAAGAAGAGGTCTTCCGTATGCTGATAAAGCGGATCCGCAAGACCGACAAAGACAGCTTTTTGAGAAAAGATCAGGGGCAGAAGCGTATCGGCAAGCAGGTCTCTGCCCGAGAGAAAGTAGAAACAAGCTATATTCCCGCGATAGCGGATAGGAAGGATAGGTTGGGGCAAAGTAGCGGGGGCGAGGGTGGAGTCCAGATGTTGAGCGGCGGCCCAGGCGAGAGAGGGCTCAAAGCCGCTGGGAGATGCATAATACAAGCGCGTATAGCGAATGATTCGTCCTCCGAGATGTTCTTGATACAGGAGATTGGCGAAGGCTTTTCGGGGGCAGCTGGTAAAGAAGGTATCACTGACAGATTGAGGGGATTGATTTTGGGGGTTAGCGGCATCCCCCATATCCGTAGGAAGATAGAGCGGTATGAGGGCAGCGACTTGGCAGAGGGTTTCTCGGAGGAGGCTATCTTGGATGGAATCTTGACGGTGCGAAAAGTACACATCCATGGCAATAACGCGGGGCTTTTGGGCGGCGATCCTTTGGAGGAGTAGGGCTATTTGCTGGCGGGAAAGTTGTCCCACATCTACAATGACGATGTTGGTATCGGGTGTGCAAGGGGTTTCGGCCTTTTGGAAAAAGTCCATCCACTGCCAGGGCCAGTAGGTGGGCGGCCACAGGGTAAGAATCCCATAGAGAGAGAGTCCTGTGAGGGCCAGGCGCCAGAACCAGCGGATGAGGGTACTGACCCTCATGGGGTAAGAGCTTGGCGGTAGCGGCGCAACGTCTCCGCAATGCCAAGGTAGAGAGCGTCGGCGATGAGGGCGTGACCTATGGAGACTTCGGCGAGGTTAGGAAGGTGCTGACGAAGGAAACGAAGGTTTTCTAAGTTGAGGTCGTGGCCAGCATGGAGGCGCAGGCCTATCTCGGCGGCTTTCTGGGCCGCCGCCTCGTAGGGCCGAATGGCTTGCTCGGGGCTTATAAGGTAGTTTTTCGCATAAGGTCCTGTGTAAAGTTCTACGGCATCGGCGCCTACCTCTTTAGCGGCCTCTACCTGGGTGGGAATGGGATCAATAAAAATGCTTACCCGGGTAGGAATGGCTTTGAGCCGCTCTATTACTTCTCTAAGAAAGGCCTGATGTGTCGGAATATCCCATCCGTGATCCGAGGTGAGGGCGTTTGGCGGGTCTGGCACAAGGGTGACTTGCGCCGGCCGAACCCTCTCCACTAGCTCTAAGAAGGCCGGGCTGGGATAACCCTCCACATTTAGCTCCACGCCCAAAGCATCCCGCAGCGCATATACATCCGCAATCCGAATATGCCGACCATCAGGCCGAGGATGCACCGTGATTCCATCAGCGCCCAGCTGCTCGCAGGTACGCGCAAAGGCTACAACATCAGGAATGTTACCTCCGCGGCTATTGCGTAAGAGGGCTACTTTGTTAACATTGACGCTGAGGCGGGTCATTCAGGAACATCAATAAAGTCCAGCGGATAATCCACTACAACTTTCCAAGGCAGGCCAGCCGCAGGCAACCGTTCCAAAAGCGGGTCAGGATCTAACTGTTCCACATTCCAGACCCCGGGCTTTTTCCAGACACCCGTCACCATCAGCTCGGCGGCTACCGCAGCCGGAACCCCTGCCGTATAGGCTATTGCCTGGGAGCCACAGTCGGCATACGCCCACTCATGACGAATGTTTGTGTAGATATACAGGGTGCGCGGCTTGCCTTGATACACACCCCGCAGCTGAACGCCAATGGACACCCACCCCTTATAATCCGGCGCCAATGTGGCTGGGTCCGGCAAAAGTTTCTGTAAAAACTTAATCGGCACGACCGGATGCCCCTCATAATCAATCGGGTCTATCCTCGTCAGGCCTGCATTCATAAAGGCTCGCAAGTGCATAAGATAACTATCCGTAAAAGTCATCCAAAACCGAGCTCGCTTCAGCGTTGGAAAATACCTCACTAAAGACTCCAACTCTTCGTGAAAGATCAGATAGGCCTTCCGGACGCCGATTTCGGGGAACTTCACATCTTGTGAAACGGAGAAGGGGGGAACTTCTACCAGCTTGCCGTTTTCGTAGTAGCGGCCGGGTTGCGTGATTTCGCGGAGGTTAACTTCCAGATTGAAGTTAGTGGCGAAGGGGCGGCCATGTTGGCCTGCATTGCAGTCTACAATGTCTAAGTAGTGGATTTCGTCAAAGTAGTGTTTAGCAGCGTACGCGACAAAGGCGTTGGTGACGCCGGGGTCAAAGCCAATACCTAATACAGCCATGATGCCCGCCTTTTCAAAGGGCTCGTGGTAGTTCCACTGGTGATTATAATCATAGACAGGGTTGTCGGGGGGTTCGTAAGAAGCAGTGTCTAAGTAATCTACGCCGGCTTGCAAGCAAGCCTCCATAAGGGCCAGGTCTTGATAGGGGAGGGCGAGGTTGAGAAGGAGGGCAGGCTTGTGTTTTTTGAGTAGGGCGACGGTGGCCTGCACATCGTCAGCGTCTAAGGCTTCGGGAATGATGCGGGCCTGAGGATACTTTTCAGCGAGTTTTTGGCATTTAGTGATGTTTCGGCTGGCGACGACGATTTCAGGGAAGAGGTCTGGGCGCCGAGCGAGCTTGCAGACTGTAACGGCGCCGACAGCGCCGGCCCCCACTACCATCACCTTTGGCATGGGGCAAAGGTAAGAAACCCAATAGGTTAGGGGCATGTTCATTGCGACGAGTAGGGGTAGCAGTGGGCTATTCTGAGTTCCAAGCATGCGGAAAAGAGGGGGGTGAGAAGCTCCTGTTTTGCTATTGAGATGTATCTTTTGGGCGGTTTGCCGCATACCTTTGTAGGGTGTCCATAGAGGAGGTACGTGCAGGTGCCGAGCGCCTGCGAAAAGTTTATCAGGAGCTGCGCAAGAGTCTCTCGCCTGTGATTGTAGGGCAAGAGGAGCCGCTGCACTTTCTGACGCTGAGTTTATTTGCTGGGGGGCATGCTTTGCTCATTGGGCCGCCGGGTGTGGCCAAAACCCTCATGGTCAGCTCCCTCGCTGGGGCTATGGGGCTATCGTTCCATCGGATACAGTTTACTCCTGACCTGATGCCGGCGGATATTTTGGGTACAGAGCTTTTGCAGATAGACCCTGAGACAGGACAGCGCTATTTCCGATTTAGTCCGGGGCCGATTTTTGCGCACATTATCTTAGCTGACGAGATCAATCGGGCTTCTCCCAAGACGCAGTCCGCTCTTCTGGAAGCCATGCAGGAGCGGGCGGTATCGGTAGCGGGGCAAACCCATCCCCTGCCTAAGCCCTTCTTCGTATTAGCTACGCAGAATCCCATTGAGCAAGAGGGCACTTACCCCCTTCCCGAAGCCCAGTTAGATCGCTTTATGTTTGCCATCTTCGTCTCCTACCCTAAGTATGAAGAGGAGATAGAGATTGTCCGTCGCACGACAGCGCCTTGGAATCCACAGGTGGAGCCGCTCCTCTCTGCGGAGGAGATACTAACCTATCAGCGGTTTGTGCGGCAGATGCCAGTAGCGGATAATGTCATTCGCTACGCCGTAGAGCTGGTGCGCCGCACCCGCCCGCAGGAGAGTACCGACGACTCCTTCATCCGGGAGAATGTGAGCTGGGGGATTGGGCCCCGGGGAGCGCAGTTTTTGATTTTAGCGGCTAAGGCCCACGCGCTACTTTCGGGTAAGTATGCCCCTGATGTGGAGGATGTGCAGGCCGTTGCGGTTCCTACGCTGCGACATCGGATGGTACTCTCCTACCAAGCAGAAGCCGAGGGAATCACTCCCGACCAAATCATTCGCTATCTGATGGAAAAACGGCTGGCTGTGGTATGAACTATTACTTAGCTATAGACGAAGGCACCAGCTCGGCCCGAGCTATCGTCTTTTCAGAAAGGGGGGAAATCTTATCGGTAGGGCGACGGGGATTCAATTTGTATTATCCTCAGCCGGGCTGGGTAGAGCAGGAGCCGGAAGAGATTTGGCAAGCACAGTATGAGGCGGTTCAAGAGGCGCTTCGGGGGGCGGGGTTGGCGCCGCAGCGGATAAGTGCGGTGGGTATTACGAACCAGCGAGAGACTATCGTGGCTTGGGATAAGCGAACGGGACGACCACTTTATCGGGCTATTGTATGGCAAGACCGCCGCACAGCTGACCGCTGCAATGCTCTCAAAACCCATGAACCCCTCATTCGTCAAAAAACGGGCCTGGTCATAGACCCTTATTTCTCCGCCACTAAAATAGAGTGGCTTTTGAGGGAGGGCGGTGTCCCTCCTACTGCCGCCTTTGGCACCATAGATAGCTGGCTTCTCTACAAGCTGTGTGGCCTGCATGCCACCGATGTATCTAACGCCTCCCGAACTCTCCTTTACAACCTGCATACGCACAGCTGGGATGGGGAGCTTTTAGGTCTTTTTGGGGTCTCGGAGGAGAGCCTTCCCGCCATTTATCCTAGTGGGGCATATTATGGGGAGACGACCGTATGGGGCGGCAAAATGCCAATATGGGGGGTGATTGGGGATCAGCAGGCAGCGCTGTATGGGCATGGTTGTCACCATCCAGGCCAAGCTAAAAACACTTATGGCACAGGCTGCTTCCTGCTAAAAAATGTTGGTGCGGTGCCGATCTTGCCTCCGGAGGGGCTTCTACTGACGGTAGCATGGCAAGTGGGGCGGGGAGAAGTAGTTTATGCGTGGGAGGGGGCAGTATTTAGCGCGGCTGCTGCCCTTCAATGGCTGGAAAAGGTAGGTCTTCTTCGGGATTATGCTGAGCTGGATACGCTTGAGGGGCCGGGGCGAGAGGTATTTTTTGTGCCGGCTTTTACGGGGCTGGGGGCGCCCTATTGGGATCCTTATGCGCGGGGGCTCATCATTGGTCTGACTCGGGACACAGAAATTAAGGACCTTCTTTTAGCGGCATTGGAAGCCATGGCGTATCAGAGTGCGGAGGTGCTGGAGCTAATGGGTTCTATTTCGGAGCTGCGAGTGGACGGAGGTGTGAGTGTAAATCCTTATTTGATGCAGTTTCAGGCGGATGTGGCGGGTGTGGAGGTGGTTCGGGCGGGGCATGCGGAGGTGACGGCATGGGGAGCGGCTTCCTTGGCGGCTCATGCGGCGGGTCTTCCAGCTCCTGCCCTGGCTGAGGCAAGTCGTTTTTTGCCCCGACCTCAAGCTACCCATCGCTTAGAGCGCTGGAAAGCCGCCGTCGCTCGAGCTATGCGATGGGCCCAAGCATAGCCCCCTCCCCCTTACATTTGCATAATGGCTGAAAATAGCTTTTGGAAAAGCCTTTTTCGCACGAAGGCGATTGAGGCCTATCAGAGAGAAAGTCAAGATAGTGGCCTTCGGCGGGCATTGGGCCGTTGGGCTCTGGTGTCGCTGGGTATTGGCGCGATTATCGGGGGAGGTATATTTACGCTAACGGGCGTAGCAGCTAAAAACTATGCTGGCCCTGCCCTGGCCCTTTCGTTTGTGATAGCCGGTTTTGCTTGTCTTTTGGCTGCGCTGGCTTATGCGGAGTTTGCCAGTATCGTGCCCGTGGAAGGTTCCGCCTATGCCTACTCGTATGCCACCGTAGGAGAGCTCATTGCGTGGTTTATCGGGTGGAACCTCATCTTAGAGTACATGATGGGAGCAACGACCGTAGCGGTAGCTTGGAGCGGCTATTTTGAGAAGCTTTTGCACCTTTTCGGCGCTGAAATACCTAAATATCTCACGGTTGATCCCTTCACCTATGGCAAACTCTTAGGCCATAAAGGCCCTGCTCCCGCCTTCAATCTCCCGGGCTTTTTGATTGCGTGGGTGGTGACGGGCATCCTCTTGCGAGGCATCAAGGAAACCGCCAGCACCAATAACCTCATCGTGGCCCTCAAAGTCGGCGCCGTACTGTTTGTGATTATTGCGGGTGCCTTCTTCATCAATCCCGATAACTGGCACCCTTTTATTCCGGAACCTATCCGGGACGAAAGCGGAAACATCCGTTATGGGTGGCCTGGGATTTTCACGGCGGCAACTATTGTATTTTTTGCTTATATTGGGTTTGATGCCGTTTCTACGCAGGCGGGGGAAGCTGTCAATCCCCGAAAGGATGTTCCTTTTGCGATTGTGGCTTCTTTGCTGATTACGACGCTGTTATATATTGGGGTGTCGGTGGTTTTGACGGGGATGGTGAGTTACAAGGAGTTGGATGAGCGGGCGCCGGTGGCGTCGGCGTTTGCGGGGGCTGGCGTGGGGTGGGCTACTTATATTATTACTATTGCGGCGACGGCGGGGCTTATTTCTGTGATGATGGTCATGCTTTTGGGGCAGACCCGGGTTTTCTTAGCCATGGCTAAGGACGGACTTTTGCCGAAGGGTATCTTCGGTTATATTCACCCTGCTTATAAGACGCCTTTTCGCAGTACGCTTTTGGTGGGGGCTATTATGTCTGTGGTAGCCGGGCTTGTTCCCATTGCAAATGTATCTGAGCTGACTAGCTTGGGGACGCTTTTAGCTTTTACGCTGGTGTCGTTATCGGTGTTTATTCTGCGCTTAC
>JAVVHK010000050.1:0-8587 GCA_032249525.1 Bacteroidota bacterium
TAAAACCTCCCTCTCCATTCAGAAATAGTACAAGCAGAAAGAGCCTCTTTAGCCAAAGGCACCCCTCTCTTTTGAGAGACAGCTACAGGGGAAAAGGGCTTAGGGAGGGCAGTCTTTCAAAGACTTCTTGGGCTGATCGGCCCTCTGATTAGAAACCAATCCCCTTATCGCCGCCAAAACCTTCTTGGTGGATGGTAGGGGCGTGTATGGAGTAATGGGTGAAGGTTTTTGGGAATCTCGGCTGGCCCTTTGGCCTTTCGTACCTTTGCACATCCATGTGGAAGCGCTTTGGCCCCCTACACCTGCCTGCTTGGGAAAAAGAGCTTTTAGCTCTCTGGGAGGAGGAGAAGACCTTTGAGCGCACGCTGGCCCAGCGGGAGGGGTGTCCTGCCTTCGTTTTTTATGAGGGGCCTCCCTCAGCCAACGGCAAACCCGGCATCCATCACGTCTTTTCCCGCACCCTCAAAGACCTCGTGTGCCGCTACCAGACGATGAAGGGCTATTATGTGCTGCGCCGCGCAGGCTGGGATACCCACGGCCTACCCGTAGAACTCTCCGTAGAAAAAGAACTGGGCATCACCCGCGCCGACATCGGCAAAAAAATCTCCATTTCCGACTACAATAAGGCCTGCCGAGAAGCCGTCATGCGCTACAAAGCCTCCTGGGACGAACTTACTCGCCGCATGGGCTACTGGGTGCGCCTGGATGACCCTTACATCACCTTTGACCCCAAATACATAGAGAGTGTGTGGTTCCTTCTGAAAAAGTTTTATGAGAAGGGGCTGCTGTACAAGTCTTACAGTATTCAGCCTTATTCGCCGGCGGCGGGCACTGCCCTCAGCCAGCATGAACTAAATCTACCAGGGGCGTACCGCCCCGTAAAGGACCCCTCCCTAACAGTGCAGTTTCCAGATGCGCAAGACCCCTCCCTGTACTATTTAGCTTGGACGACGACTCCTTGGACGCTTCCGGCCAATGCGGCCCTGGCTGTAGACCCCTCCCTGCCTTACGCTGAGGTGGAAACCTTCCAGCCTCATACTCGAGCGCCCATTCGGGTTATCTTAGCTCAAGCGACCCTCCCCAAGTACTTTAGTGCCGAGGGAGAAACCCTCCCCATGGACCCCAGCGAGATAGACTTACGGCGGGGGCGTTTGCCTTATCGCGTTCGGCGCATCCTTCGGGGGGAGGAGCTCATCGGGCGCCGCTACCAACCGCTCTTCTCCTACATTCAGCCCGAAGGCGATGCTTGGCGCATCATCCCAGGGGACTTCATCACCACCGAAGAAGGCACCGGCATTGTGCATATTGCGCCGACCTTTGGAGCGGATGACCTACGCGTAGCGCGCCTAAATGGCATTGCGCCCATCCTCGCCCGCGACGAAAATGACCAACCCACCCCCATCGTAGATAAAGAAGGCAAGTTTGTCCCCGCTATCACCGACTTTGCCGGCCGATACGTCAAAAACTACACCGACGACCCCTCTTACCGCAGCGTAGACGAAGACATCATCGCTCATCTCAAAGCCCGCGGACTGGTCTTCCGCTCTGAAAAATATGAGCACAACTACCCCCATTGCTGGCGCACCGACAAGCCCATCTTGTATTATCCCGTGGAGGCGTGGTTCATTCGCATGTCGGCCCTGCGAGATAAGCTCGTGGCCCTCAATAAGACCATTCAATGGTACCCTCCCGCTATTGGAGAAGGCCGCTTTGGAAACTGGCTGGAAAACATTGAGGACTGGAATCTTTCCCGTACGCGCTATTGGGGTATTCCTCTGCCGATTTGGCGCACCGCCGACGGCCGCTATGAAAGGTGTATCGGTTCCTTTGCCGAACTGAAAGAAGCCATTGAGGAAGCCGTGGCTGCTGGCCTCATGAGCCATAACCCCCTCCAAAATCCCGACTTTGACCCTCACCGCCCTTATGTAGATGAGATCATCCTCAAAGCCCCCGATGGCTCCCCCATGTACCGAGAACCCGTGGTAATCGATGTGTGGTTTGACTCGGGCGCTATGCCCTATGCCCAATGGCATTACCCCTTTGAAAATCAAGAGCTTTGGCAAAAGCAGTTTCCGGCAGACTTTATTGCGGAGGGGATTGACCAGACTCGGGGGTGGTTCTATACCCTGCATGCGATTGCAGTGGCCCTCTTTGACAGCGTAGCCTACAAACGCGTCCTCGTCAATGGCCTTGTTCTGGACAAAAACGGCAACAAGATGTCCAAACGGTTAGGGAATGTGGTGGACCCCTTTGCGCTCATGGACCGGTACGGGGCTGACGCCGTGCGCTGGTACCTCATCACCAATGCCCCCCCTTGGGAAAATGTTCGCTTTGATGAAAACCGCCTCGCCGAAAAAGTCCGCAATTTCTTCACCACCCTCTACAATACTTATGACTTCTTTGCGCTATACGCAGAAATAGATGGCTATCCTTCCGATGCTCCTCCGCCCTCACCAGAAGTTCTTACGCTCATGGACCAATGGCTGCTTTCTCGCTTAGAGACGCTCACACAGGCTGTTGGGGAAGCGTATGAGGCTTACAACCCCACCGAGGCCGCCCGCCTCATTGAGCATTTTGTTACGGAGGAGCTTTCCAACTGGTACGTGCGTCGTAACCGCCGCCGCTTCTGGAAAGGCGAAAAAGATGCCGATAAGTGGGCCGCTTTCTACACCTTGAGAGAGACGCTTTTGCGGGTGGCGGCTCTGGCGGCGCCCGTAATTCCTTTCACGGCGGACTTGCTCTGGAGAGCCCTGAAGGGTTCGCCCACCTCCGTGCACGAAGCTCATTTTCCCGTGCCTCGTCCCGAGCTTCAAAATCCCTCCTTAGAGGAGTCCATGGAGAAGGTGCGCCGTTTAGCCTCCCTCATCCACAGCTTACGCAAACGCACCCATCTGCGCGTACGCCAACCCCTCCCTCAAATCCTCCTCCCCAAATCCTACCATAGCTGGCTATCTCCCCTCCAATCTATCCTCCTGGATGAAGTGAATGTCAAAACTATTACCTATTTAGACGACCATAGCGAGGCTGTTCGGTACGAGCTTCGGCCTAACTACCGCCGCTTAGGACAACGGCTCGGAGCCCGCATCCAAGCTTTTGCCGCCTATCTCCAAAGCCTCTCTCAAAAGGAGATTAGCTCCATCCTCCAAACCGGTCATCTAACTTGGGAGGGAGAGACCTTTTCTCAGGAAGACTTAGATGTGCGCACGCAAGAGCTTTCAGGCTGGCTTTATGCGGCTGAGGGGGGACTCGTCGTAGCTCTGGATACCCGCCTCACACCCGAATTAGAAACCGAAGGCCTCCTGCGAGAACTCATTCATTTGATTCAGGTAGAACGTAAGAACCAGAAGTTAGAAGTAACCGACCGCATTCACCTTACCCTGCGTGCGCCTCAGGCTTTCATAGAGCGTCTGCAGCCCTACACTAAATTAATCGCCACCGAATGTCTTGCCCCTCAGATCACCTGGGAAGCCGCCGAAATCTCCCAATCCGCCTATGATATTCCTGTCCAAATCCATATTGTAAAAGCGTATGAGCACGCCTGAGAAAACTCGTTACACGGCCGAGGAGCTGGCCGAATTCAAAGAGCTTATTCTCAAAAAGCTGGAAGAGGCTCAAAAAGAGTACCAGCGCCTCAAAGAGAACTTACGGGACCTCGTTGCTGCTGCCGAAGACCAATACCGCACTGGCGAGTACACAGGCGCCGAATATGCCGAAAAAGTCCAGCTAGAGCAGCTTATAAGTCGCACCCTCAAGTATATTGATGCTTTGCAGCGTGCCCTTATCCGTATAGAGAATGGCACTTACGGCATTTGTAAAGTAACGGGTAAGCTGATTCCCAAGGAGCGCCTGCTGGCTGTCCCCGTTGCTGAAACCATTGTAGAGGTCAAGGAAAAACGAACCTAATGGGACGTCGGCGTTTCTGGGGGACTGTCATAGCGACACTCTCCTTGGACCAGCTGAGTAAAGTTCTTGTCAAGCTCCATTTGCCTCTGGGTTATGAGATTCCTCTTGTAGGCCGCTGGCTCAAGATTCACTTTGTAGAAAATCCCGGTGCGGCTTTTGGGCTTTCTTTGGCGGGTCTTTTTCCTGACGAAGGGCCGATGGGGTTTTGGCCGCGGCTTCTCCTGACGTTTTTTGCCTTAGCTGTGAGTGTGGGTATTGGTTATTACTTATGGCGTTTGGCTTCGCAGGAGGCTGCTTATGCCTTGCCGGGTGGACTCATCCTTGGCGGCGCTATCGGTAACCTCATTGACCGCATTTTCTACGGGGTTCTCTTTGCTTCCATCAACGATTATGACGGCGGGTGGTTTCAGGGGCATGTAGTGGATTTTATTTATGTAGATATATGGCAGGGCTATGTTCCCTCCTGGGTCCCTATTTGGGGGGGCGAATACATGGCTCTTTGGCCTATCTTCAATATTGCCGATAGTGCTATCACGATAGGCGTGATATGGCTGCTTTTCCTTCAACTGCGCA
Source organism: Bacteroidota bacterium (assembly GCA_032249525.1). Lineage (GTDB taxonomy): Bacteria > Bacteroidota > Bacteroidia > SpSt-205 > SpSt-205 > JAPYWM01. The sequence continues at coordinate 4,477 of JAVVHK010000050.1, forward strand.
CCGCAAAGTCCTCGTAGAGGATTGGGGGCTCATCCCTTATAAGGAGGCCTGGGACCGCCAGAAAGCCTATGTTCAGCAAGCCTTAGACCACCCTGAAGCCTGGACGGACCGACTCATTCTCTGCGAACATCCTCCTGTTATTACTTTGGGACGTAACGCCCGGCCTGAGCATCTCCTCCTCCCTGAGCCTCTCCTCCAAGCCCAAGGCATAGAGGTCTATGCCGTGGAGCGCGGAGGCGATGTAACCTATCATGCTCCGGGTCAGATTGTGGGTTACCCAATTCTTTGGTTAGAGCGATACAAGCGCGATATTACCTGGTATATGCGAAGCTTGGAAGAGGTGATCATTCGGGCTATTGCTCAGTGGGGCTTACGGGGCGAAAGAATCCCCGGTCATACGGGCGTCTGGCTTCTTGAGCCCCCCCGAAAAATCGCCGCCATGGGCGTCAAACTCTCTCGGTGGGTGTCTATGCACGGCTTTGCGCTCAATGTGAATACGGACCTTCGGGGCTTTAGCTTTATCATCCCTTGTGGCATCCGGGACAAAGGCGTTACCTCTATGGCCGCCGAGCTCAAAACCCCTATCCCCATCCCCGAAGTCAAAACCGCCCTCATCCACGCCTTTGAAGCCGTCTTCCAAGTCCAAACGGCATGAAAGCCCTTCTTACCACCCTTCTGTATGGGGCGGCGGGCATGGCCGTAGGACTGGGGGGCTATCTCCTACAGCGGCTCCTGGCTCCGAAGGCCCATCCCTCTTCTCCCGACGCCCATACGCCTTACGAGTGCGGCGAAGTCCCGATTGGCTCCGCCTGGCAAAGCTGGCGTTGGCCTTTCCTGCCCCTCGCCACTCTACTCCTTTTACTAGAGGCCGAGATCCTCTTCGCCCTCCCTTGGGTCTGGGTCCAAAAAACCTTATCACCCCCTATGGCTCTAATAGAACTCCTCATCCTCGTAGGACCAGTGGGAGCCGCTTACGCATACCTCCTCTGGAAAGGTTATCTCTTCCCCACCCCCCAGAAGCCTCCCTCCTCTCATCTTCTGCCAGAAAACTACCGCCACTTACAGTCCTACTTAGTAGAGCACTATAATCGGATTCCTGCTCAAAATCAGAAAAAAACTCTGCCCCTTAGCCCACAAAACTAACCCTTACTCAGGATAGAACCTCCCACGATAGCTCTCTTGGTGGGCTTTGCTCCTCATCTTGCAATCAAAAACCTTCTGAATGGAGAGAGATGTTGTGGCGGCGGCCCGCCCTGCGGGCGGGCTGCCGCCCCGCAAAATACAACTCGCATTCAGAAACTCTTTTAGTTCCCTCAGGACCCGGAGGGCAATAGCTCTAAATTAGCGCTCTCCATGGCCCGCCGGCGGAGTCTGACAGCCTCGGGCCTATCGGAGTCGCAGAAATCTTAAACCCTCGTACGGGAGAAGCCCACCTAAGAGGCAAATGAGCTTAGAAGCTATCCTGAGCCGGGTCAAGGCCGTAGAGCGACGGCGCACATGGCGGTGGATTGGGTACGTAGTGGGCTTTTGGGTAGGAATGTGGGGGATATCCTGGATGGTAAGTCTTTCGCACCCCTCAGAAAGCATGTCCTTAGAGGAGCAGACAGAAGTGGTGGAAGCTTTTGCGGGAATATATCCGATAGAGTGATGAGAGGGATAGGGGTAATGCTGATTTTGTGGTGCTGTGGGGTAATCTGGGGGCAAGAGAGCCGAGCCGAACGCCTGAAAAGCCTTCGCATAGCCCTGATTACGGAAGCATTGGACCTGACGCCAGAGGAGGCCCAGGCTTTTTGGCCAGTGTATAATGCTCGGGATGCAGCCCTCCAACGGCACCGAGAGGAAATTCATCAGCATTATTTGCGTTTGCGAGGTGCGCGGTCAGGTTTATCGGCTCAGGCGTATGCCGATAGTGTGAGTGCGTTGTACTTTCGGTTGTGGGAAGGCGAGGCTTCTATTCGGAAGGCGTATCATGAGCGGCTTTTGAAGGTTTTGCCGGCGGAGAAGGTAGCGAAGTTGTATCTGACGGAATTTCGGATGTTGCGGAGGGTTTTAGGGGAGGGGGGGCCGCCGCACCATGATCGGTAAGGAGGTCGGGGCGCCGTTCTGCCGTGCGCCGCAAGCGCTCTTCCCACCGCCACCGTGCGATTGCCTGATGGTCCCCACTCAAAAGCACCTCAGGCACCCTCCGCCCCTCAAAAACAGGAGGTCGGGTATAGACAGGAGCCCCTAAGAGATTATCCTGAAAGGAGTCGTCCAGAGCTGACTCTATGTCATTGAGCACACCGGGAATGAGCCGCACTACCCCGTCTATAAGGACTAAGGCGGGGAGTTCTCCGCCGGTAAGCACATAGTCCCCGATAGAGATTTCTTGCGTGACATAGGCTCGGATGCGGTCGTCTATGCCTTTGTAGTGACCGGCGATGAGAAGGAGTTTGTTGCGGAGGGAGAGGGTGTTGAGGAGCTTTTGGGAGAGTTTTTGGCCGTCGGGAGTGAAGTAGATGATTTCGTCGTAGGGGCCATAAGTTTCGGAGAGGGTGCGGATAGCGGCCACGACGACATCTACTCGGATGACCATGCCGGCGCCGCCGCCATAGGGATAATCATCAATACGGCCTTTACGGCCCCAATCGTGCAGATTATGCACGGCAATAGTTACGAGTCCTTTGGCTTGTGCGCGTTGGAGGATGGAGGCGCGCAGGGGGGAAAGGAATATTTCGGGTACAGCTGTCAGGATGTCAATCCGCATGGGAGGGGGGAGCCAGTCGAAGGAGCAGGGCGCCTTTTTCCACGGGGGTGCCCGGCGAAACGAAAATCGCTTCCACTATGCCTTCGCTCGGAGGAAAGAGGAGATTTTCCATTTTCATAGCTTCCATGACGAAGGCGGGGGTGGTAGGGGTGGCAAGGTCGCCGACCCGAAGGCGCACTTCCCGAATAAGCCCAGGCATAGGAGCCCGAAGCTCCAGCGCACTGCTGGACCTCCGCTTAGGAAGGACGACCCGCTCTAAGTACCGCTCCACAGCTAAATGCCAGCGCACCCGGGCCCGCTTACCATTGATGAGAATATCTATGTAGCCGGCCTCGGGCTGCCCCCCAAGAATAAAAAACCGCTGGCCTTTGTAGGTGGCTTCCCAGCAGTCCTCCCAAGTAATAGGGGGAAGGAAAGCCTCTTCAATCGTTACGGTTATCTCTTGCATGGTTGGGCTTAGCGGGGAGAAGACCGAGTTCTATGGCCTGGCGAATAAGCCCAGCGGTATTGCGTACACCCAGCTTTTGCATGATGGACCGGCGATGCGTATGAACCGTACGGGGCGAAAGGTTAAGCTGGGCGGCAATCTGGGTATTGTTGAGCTCTTGAGCTACCAGCTGTAGGATTTGGGTTTCGCGTTTGGTAAGGCGCGGCGGATGAGAAGAGGAAGACGCCGGCGCCGCAGCAGGAGCCTTAGCCGCAGAAGAAGTCTTTTCAGCGATCAGGCGCTGCCCAATCGTATCATGAATGCCTTCGGAAAAGTAATAGTGTCCTGCTAGCACCGCTTTGATAGCTTTGAGGAGCTCTTCCCGAGAGGTGTTTTTGAGAAGATACCCCCGGGCACCCGCTTTGAGAATGGCCTCCAAGTAGGCTTCCGAATCATACATGGTAAGCGCAATGACCTGAATATGGGGATATTTCTCACGGATTTCTCGGGTAAGGTCTATGCCAAGGCCATCTTGGAGGCGAATATCTATGAGGGCAACTTGAATCTCAGAAGCATGCTTCTCTAAAAAAGAGCGCGCCTCAGCCAAACTTTGGGCTTTGCCCCGGATCTGGACTTCCTCTTGACCTCCAAGCAGGCTCTGCACCCCCTCAATCACAAGCGGATGATCATCCACGACGAGGAGAGAAATGACAGACATGGGACAAAATTAAGCAACGGAGTGTAATGAGGGGTGTCCTTTTTCGGGCTTGTGGGGGAAAATTTTTGGATGGGCAGGAAGGACTCTAATACCAACTTGACGCAAAGAGTTTCTGGAGGCGAGTTGGTGGTATTTTGTGAGGCGGGGGGGCGGGCCCCCGGGGGGGGCCCCCCCAAAAAAAAAAACACGGATGTTTGGTTTTTTTTTTTAAAAAGTAGAA
>JAVVHK010000051.1:0-8560 GCA_032249525.1 Bacteroidota bacterium
CGCCCCGCCGGGGGGCCCGCCCCCCGGCCCCATAAAATACCACCCACTTGCATTCAGAAACTCTTTGCATCCAATATTCTACCATTTCCCATTGTAAACCTTTTTTTGGGCGGCGGCCAGCGCCCTTTGGGCGCTAGCCGGCGCTGTGAGGGCGCGCCCGCAGGGCGGGCGCGGCTATCCCCTCTTTACATCGAGGAAGCCCTGGCTTCAAAATGGTAGCAGCGGCGGGTTTAGCCCCCTGACAAGAGGTTTTTAGCGCAACTCATTTCTGTGGCGCATTTTTGATTTACCTTTGCGACACTGGCCTTTTCTTCATCTATGAAGCGGATGTGGCGTGTCCCACTCTTTTTGATGCTGGCAGCGTCCCTTTGGGCGCAGGCGCAGTCTAATCCTGCAGGTCAGATTCGGGCTATTACCACGGCGGTTCCCTTCCTTTTGATTTGTCCAGATGCGCGCAGTGGGGGTCTGGCTGAGGCGGGTGTAGCCCTTCCTCCGAATATGTACAGCATGCACTGGAATGTGGGCGCTTTGGGGCTGGCTCAGGAGCGCGCAGGCGTGGCCTTCTCTTATACGCCCTGGCTACGGGCATTAGGTATCGGAGACATCAATCTCCTTTACGTGCCTGCTTTCTGGAATATCAGCGAAAAAGCGGGAGCCATTGGTGCCTCCCTCACTTTCTTCAGCCTCGGCAAAATAGAATTCACCGATAACGCCGGCATCAAGACCGGCGAGTACGACGCTAATGAATTTAGCTTCTCCGCTGGATATAGCCACATTATCACCAGTCATCTTTCGGCGGGCGTTGCCCTCAAGTATATCCAGAGTAACCTCACAGGAGCTACCACGGTGGGCGGGCTTACTACCCAGCCCGGTCGCAGCGTAGCGGGCGACATGGGCCTTTATTACCAGAAAGACTTTACCCTCAAGACGCAGCCCCAGCCTATTCCGCTCACCTTCCGATGGGGAATTGCTATCAGCAATATTGGCGCCAAAATGGCTTATACCGCCTCCGGACAGAAAGACTTCCTGCCCGGCAACCTCCGCCTCGGCTATAGCCTCACCGCTAAACTCAACGACTTCAACAGCCTCACCTTCACCAACGACTACAATAAACTTCTCGTTCCTTCTGCTGGGGGGGCGGCGCAGGTTGCCCTTCTGGAGGGGATATTTAAGAGCTTTGCTGATGCGCCTGGGGGCTTCAAGGAGGAACTTTCTGAGATTTATTGGAGCCTTGGACTGGAGTATGACTACAATCGGATTTTTCAGGTGCGGGGGGGCTTCTTTTATGAAGACCCTATGAAAGGCAATCGGCGGTTTATCACGCTGGGCGCCGGTCTCCAATTCCGACAGATTCGTTTAGACTTTGCGTATCTCACCTCCCTTATTCAAAATCATCCTCTGCAGAATACTCTTCGTTTTACGTTGGCGTATATGTGGCGCTAAGCTGGTGCGCCAGATGGAGGGCGGCTACTTCTATGGCATCTTTTTCCCCTAAGCGCTGGGATAAGGCCTTCAGCCGCTCCACAATCGCCTCCCGGTGGGCTAATACCTCTTCTAAAGCCGCTCGTACCTGTTGAGGGGTAAGGTCCCCTTGGATGAGCTCTGGAAATACCCTCTCATTCAGAATCAGATTCGGTAGCCCAATGAAGCGCACTCGTACCAGCTGTTTGGCCAGCCAGTAGGATAGGTAGCTCCCTTTATATCCAATTACGCTTGGACATAGGGCTAATGCGGCTTCCAGGGTGGCTGTGCCTGAGGTTACTAATGCCGCTACGGCCCCCCGCAAAAGACTCCGGCTTTGTCCATACACCACGGGGTAAGGCCCCCGATAACGTTCATATAGCTCCGCTGGAATGTGCGATACCCCCGCAATCAGAAAATCATACTCGGCAAAATGCTGCGCGGCCGCTACATAGACGGGCAGGGTCTGCCGAACTTCGGCTATCCGACTCCCCGGAAGGATGGCTATATAAGGCCGGGAGTGGCGATAAGGCTCTACTTCCTTCATCAGGGAGACCAGAGGATGGCCGATGTAGGTAGCTTTTACGCCGTATTGTGCATAAAATTCCGGCTCAAAAGGCAAAATGCATAACACTTCTCCTAAGGGCGTTTGGAGGGCCCGGACGCGACCCGGATTCCAGGCCCAGAGCTGCGGGGAAATAAAGTAAGTAAAGGGGATGCCCGCTCTGCCTAAGCGCCGAGCTAATCGCAAGTTGAGCCCCGGATAATCCACAAGGATCACTCTGTCTGGCTTCCAGGCTTGAATATCCTTCCATATATCTTGCAGGAGCCGAATGAAGCGCGGTAGATGGCGTACGACTTCCCAGAAGCCGACTACGCTATATTTTTCCCAGCTTTGGAAGGGGGTTACGCCGGCGGCTTGGAGGAGCGGCCCCGCTAATCCCCGCTGCTCCAAGGAAGGCACCTTAGCGCTTAGCCGTTGAGCCAAAGGCGCTGCATACTGTTCTCCTGATAGCTCCCCCACCACCCAGTATAGGCGTGGCATTTCGTACTTTCGCTTTGGTGCAAAGCTACGACCTGTGTATAATTGGGGGTGGTGCGGCGGGATTTGCCGGGGCCATGCGAGCCATGGACTTTGGCAAACGCGTCTGTCTGATTGAGAAAGAGCGGATTGGCGGCGCTGCGATCTTCAATGGCGCCTTAGCCAGTAAAACCTGGTGGGAGCTCGCCAAAGACTTTGATAAACTTTTTCTCACGGATCGCGGGTATAGGGTTCTGGGCTATGAGGTTGATTTCCAAGCCATTCAGCAGATTGTGGAGGCGGCCACGCAGGAGCGGCAGGCGCAGATGCTTCGTCAGATTCAGCACTATCAGAGTTTGGGGCGGCTGGACCTCGTGTATGGTACGGCCCGCTTTCTTACGCCCCATCGCCTGCAAGTTTTTCCCCGAGCGGGCGAGCCTTATGAGATAGAGGCTCAATATTTTCTTTTGGCTATGGGTAGTCGTCCCCGCACCTTACCCAACCTCCCCATTGACGGTCAGCGCGTCTTTACCAGTGACCACCTTCAATCCCTCAAGGACTTTCCCTCAGACCTGCTCATCATAGGTTCTGGCGTGATTGGCTGCGAGTTTGCTACTATTTTTTCTACCTACCCGGGCGTCCGCGTAACCATGATAGAAAAAGCCGACCGCATCCTCCCCTACGAAGACCCCGATGTAACGGAGCTCGTTAGCCAGAACTTATCCGCCTGCAATGTGCATATCTACACCCACTCCGAAATCAGTCGCATAGAGGTAGAGGAAGGTGGCATTCGGTACTGGGTTCGCCAGGAGGGAAACCTTCGGGAATGCACGGCCACTCATGCTCTGGTTTCTATTGGTCGCGTTCCCAATACTGAGGGCCTCGGATTAGAGGAGATTGGGGTGGCGCTCACGCCCAGCGGCCATGTGATTACCCACGAAACGCAGACGAGCCTGCCTCATATTTTTGCCGCTGGCGATGTAGATAATCAGGGGGCTGGTTTTGTGAATGTAGCTGAGCAGGAGGCCCGTTATGCTGTAGAACGCATGTTTGGCAAGGTTCGTCGGCCTTTGGACTATGACCATCTTTCTTGGATTATGTTTTTGCGGCCGGAGGTGGCTGGAGTGGGGCTAAATGAGCAGCAAGCTCGAGCTCAAGGTTATGCCTATCGGGTGGTCCGGTATGATTATCGGTTCACGGCGCGGGGCCTTGCCATGCGCACCCAAGGCAGCTTCCTCAAGCTCATCACTACGGACGAACCCGACCCCTACATCCTGGGCTGTCGGGCCGTAGGACCCCAAGCCTCCTCTATTATCGGCCTGGTGGCTATGATGATTCGTTTTTCGCGGCGAGTAAGTGATCTGTGTCAGATTTTACAGCCCCATCCCGCCCTCACTGAAGGCATTCAAGAGTGTGCCCGCTCCCTCTTAGGAGAGGCCATTTTCAAACTTGAGCTCCTTTCGTGAAAAAGTGGCCTGATCTCATTTTGCAAGGTCGCTATTACTGGCTGGCGCTCGCGCTCCTGGGCACTGCCTTTCTCCTTTGGAGAGCCCGCACCGTAGAAATCTCCCAGGACTTCGTCAAAGTCATTCCCGAAGACGATCCCGACTATCAAGAGTATAGAGCCTTTCAGAAAACCTTCGGTGAGGATGCCAGCTTTATTCTCATCGGCGTAGAAATACCCCAAAATGCCGATTCTACTTTCTGGACAGGTCTGAACGATTTTACGATTCATCTTCAAGGCCTTTCTGGGATACGGCGGGTGCTTTCGGTAACCCAGCTGCCCATTTTGAAATGGCAAGCCCGCGGCCCTGCGGTAGAAACCCTCTCTGTAAAATCTACTGCCGATTGGAAGACTATCCAGCAGAGTTTTCCCTTCTATAGGGGCATTCTTTGGGACACGGCGGGTACTTCTACCCTTATTCTTGCAAGCATAGACTCGCTTACATTGCACACTCGGGCTAAGCATGAGCTCCTTCGGGCGGTGAAAGCCCTTGCCTTTGAGACTGCCCAGAAGCTGCATAGCCGCCTGCACTTAGGTGGAGTTCCTTATCTCCGCCACGAAGTGGCTCAGCTTGTTCCCCGGGAGCTTATCATTTTTACGATAGCGTCGCTGGTGCTGACTATTTTGGCTCTTTATGTGTATTTCCGTTCGTGGTATGCGGTGGTCTTTCCGGTGGTGCTTTTGGGGCTGACGGCTATTTGGACGCTGGGGGTGGTAGGGCTCTACGGCTTTAAGCTCACGCTGCTGACGGCTCTTTTGCCGCCGCTAATTGTGATCTTAGGCATTCCACCCGCTATCTACATGATTGGAGAGTACCATCGGCTCTATATAGCTAAGGGCGACAAAGTTGCGGCCATACGCGAGATGATTCGCGATATGGGCTTTGTAACGCTCATGATTCATGCGAATAATGCTTTTGCGTTTCTGACGCTGTATCTTACGCGGGTGGTGCCTTTGCAGGAGTTTGGTTTGGTGGCTTTTTGGGGGACGATGGCGTCGTATGGGCTGACGGTTTTGCTTTTGCCGTCGGTGCTCATGCTTTTGCCAGCGCCTACGCAGCGAGAGGTGCGGCACCTAGAAAACCCATGGGTTCGGGCTTTTTTGCGGTGGGTAGGCGAGATAGTGCAAAAACGGCGTCCGCTCATTTACTTGCTTTCGGCTCTTTTCTTGGTGGTGGGGGGCGTGGGGGTTTTGAAGCTGCGGGCGGTTTCGTACATGGCGGATGATCTTCCGCAGTCGGCAGTGGTGATGGAAGGACAGGCTTTCTTTGAGGCGCGGTATGGAGGGATGTTGCCGTTTGAGATTATTATTGATACGGGGCGGCCGCAGGGTTTGCGGCGGCTCAGCACTTTACGTTCCATAGCGGCCCTCCAAGATAGCCTTCGCCGATATCCGGAGCTTTCTCGCAGCCTTAGTCTGGTAGATGGGCTCTTTTGGTTTCGGCAGGCTTATCATGGTGGCCATCCCCAGGCTTACCGCTTTCCCCTTCCCGAAGAGCTGTCTGAATTCTCCTCGCTTTTGCGGGCTACCTCAAAGGCGCACTCTCTCCCCCTTCTTTCCTCCCTTGTAGACTCTACTTGGCAAAAGGCGCGGATTACGGCTTTTGTGCGGGACTTAGGCTCTGCCGAAATGCCCCGCCTTTTAGCCCAAATCCAAACCACTATTCAGCACACCTTCGGCTCAGAAGCCCCCAAAGTCCATATCACCGGCACTACCCTTATCTTCCTCAAGGCCATTGATTACCTTGTAGATAACCTCGTATGGAGCCTGGTGGCTACCTTCATCCTAGTGGCCCTACAAATGTTCTTCCTTTACGGCTCTCTCAAAGTCATGTTTATCAGCATAGGCGTGAATATCGTACCGCTTTTTTTAGTGGCGGGGCTTATGGGTTTTTGGGGTATTCCTCTTAAGCCCTCCACCGCCCTTATCTTTGAGATGGCTTTCGGCATAGTGATAGACAGTGCGGTGCGGTATTTGAGTTCGTATCAGTGGTATTATCGTCGTTATCCTTGGCCGGAACGGGCGGCTATCGTGAGCTTACATCATACGGGAGCGCTCATCATCTACACTTCGCTGGTGCTACTAGCGGGTTTTGTGATATTTATCCCCTCTTCGTTTGGGGGGACGAAGTCGCTGGGGATTTTGACGGCACTTTCCATCGGGATGGGGCTGTTTTCTAATCTTTTTCTTTTGCCGGCGATGCTGATTACTTTGCGGCAGGCGGATGAGGGGCAAATCCGCAAGTACGCGCGCACTCGTTTGACCCGCCTCCGAGAAAAGCGAGCGAATCGCCAGGCCTCCCAAGCACCTAATCGTCTTACTCCCTCTTAGCCGATTTTTTCTGAAGTCCGTACCTTTGTCCCATGGAGTTCGTACAAGCCCCACTACCGTATCCGTATGATGCCTTGGAGCCGCACATTGATGCCCTTACGATGGAGATTCATTACACTAAGCACCATGCGACCTATCTGGCTAATCTCAAAGCCGCTTTAGAAAAATATCCTGACTGGGCGACCAAGCCCTTTGAGGAGATTTTAGGGAATATCACGAAGCTGCCCGAGGATATCCGTACAACCGTTCGGAATAATGGGGGAGGCCATTGGAATCACCAGTTTTTTTGGCCTCTTCTTACGCCGAAAAGTTCTGGTCAGCCCGTGGGGGAGCTGGCTAAGGCCATAGAGGGGACTTTTGGGAGTTTTTCGGCGTTTCAGGAGCAGTTTACGCAGGCGGCGCTAGGTCGCTTTGGCTCTGGATGGGCCTGGCTCATCTGGAAGGATGGACAGCTTCGGATTACCTCCACGCCTAATCAAGATAATCCTCTCATGGATGTAGTGGAGGAAGCCTCTCGTGGGGTGCCTATTTTAGGCTTAGATGTGTGGGAACATGCCTACTACCTTAAGTATCAGAATCGCCGCGCCGACTATGTGAAGGCCTGGTGGAATATCGTGAATTGGGAGCAGGCTGAAAAGAATTTCCAGGCGGCTCGGCGCTAAGTGGAGAAACTGCTGGTTGTTGATTTTGGGTCGCAGTACACGCTTTTGATTGCTCGGCGGGCGCGGGAGCTGGGGGTATATGCGGAGGTGGTGCCGTATCATAGTCTTCCTGCGGAGATAGGGCCTGAGGTGAAGGGGGTGGTGTTTTCGGGTAGTTATGCTTCAGTGTCGGAGGGGCCTTCTTTGCCGCAGGAGTGGATAGGTCGCCTGCCGTCATTGGCGATATGTTATAGTGCTCAGTGGATAGCGAGGCATTACGGGGGGGCGGTGATAGAGGGAGCCCAGCGCGAGTACGGCCCTGCGAAACTGCTTATCAAGGAGCCTGCGGAGTTCTTTGAGGGGGTTCCGGATGGTTCTACCGTGTGGATGAGCCATGCGGATACGATTACGGCGCTGCCGAGGGGTGCTCGGGCCATAGCCTCCACCGAGAATATTCCTTATGCGGCTTATGAGTGGCCTGAAAAGAGGGTGGTGGCTGTGCAGTTTCATCCGGAGGTGAGCCATACGGCTTATGGCCCCCAGATGCTGGAAAACTTTCTTCGCCGGTATTGTGGTTACACGGAATTTTGGCGGCCTGAGGAGACGGTGGAAGGGCTGGTGGCGAGTCTTCGGGCGGCTATGCCGGAGGGGCGGGCGGTATGTGCGTTGTCGGGAGGGGTGGATTCTACGGTGGCCGCCCTTTTAGCGCATAAGGCGATTGGGGAGAGGTTTCAGGGGATTTTTGTAGATACGGGGCTTTTGCGCCGGGGCGAGCGCGAAGCTGTCTTAGCGGCTTACGAAGCGCTGGGGCTACCCGTAAAGCTCGTAGATGCCCGAGAGAGGTTTCTGCAAGCTCTCAGAGGCGTTACTGACCCCGAGGAGAAGCGTCGCCGCATTGGGCACTTATTTATTGAGGTGTTTGAGGAGGCGGCCCGGGGTATTGGGGGGGTGCGCTATCTGATTCAGGGGACGATTTATCCCGATGTGGTGGAGAGTGGGGCTTCGGTAGCGCCTACCATCAAGTCGCATCATAATGTTGGGGGTCTTCCGGAGCGGTTGCCTTTTGAGCTGGTGGAGCCATTGCGGTTTTTCTTCAAGGACGAGGTGCGCCGCATAGGGGAGAAGTTGGGAGTGCCGGCGAGTTTTTTGCGGCGGCATCCTTTTCCGGGGCCGGGTTTGGCGGTGCGTATATTGGGTGAGGTTACGGCTGAGCGGTTGGAAATCCTTCGGGAGGCGGATGCCCGTTTCATAGAGACCCTTCAGGAAACAGGCTGGTACGATCGGGTCTGGCAGGCATTAGCGGTACTGGTGCCTGTTTCTACTGTCGGCGTAGCTGGGGATAATCGAGCTTATGGGCAGGTTGTGGCCTTACGGGCTGTGCTCAGCACGGATGGCATGACAGCCGAACCCAGCCCTTTGCCTTATGAAGTGCTATGCCAAGCAGCACAAAGGATCCTCCAAGAAGTGCCCGGTATTACCCGGGTGGTTTATGATCTCTCTTCTAAGCCCCCAGCCACGATTGAATGGGAGTAGTTTTTTGGGCGGCGGGCCCCCCCCCCGGGGGGCGGGGCCGCCCCCAACCCCCATAAAAATAAAAAAACC
>JAVVHK010000052.1:0-8507 GCA_032249525.1 Bacteroidota bacterium
TACACGGAGTATAGCTGGAAGTTTTCTCATAGCTCCTGCAGGTACTTAGTTAGGCTGTCTATTAGGGCTTCCTTCCATGCGGTAGGGGGCAGCGCAAACTCCACTTTTTTTTCCACGGTGTCGGAGAAGGCTACTTTTCGCAGGGTGAGGGAGGCGCTGAGCTTATGGCCTTCTTCGGTGATGATTTTGTTGCTTCTGGCGTAGAGCATGGGGAATAATCCGCCATAGAGGAGGAGGAGGGATACGAGGAAAAAGCCGCGGGGCCACTCGTCGGGGGGAAGCAGGTGAAGGTTGCGTAGGGTATCTGGGTAGGTGCGATGCCCCACCGCTTGCACTATGGACAGAAGGAAAGCCGATTTTGCGGGGAGGAGGGTATCCTTAGTGGTCAGGATGGCTTTCTCGTAATAGGGGTCATACGTGAAGCCTCTACTGGATATGTAGAGGCCGGGAGAGAGTTTTTGTGCTTTAGCGGTGAAGCAGTAAAAGCTCCCGATAATAGCTATCGGTGCTACGTACCAAGGTCCCATTATTGTCTAAGTCAAACTTGTCGTAACGTTCTTGCACATGGATCAGGCCGGTGCCTCGCTGATAGACTTCGTAGAAGTAGGCCTTTTCTAAGAGAGCGGTAGTGTCGGCTCGGCGTAGGACCCACACGGAGTGGGGGTAGGTTTGGTTTAGGACTTGCCAGGTGGTGTCTAAGTGGGCGTAGAAGCAGATTTCAGGGGGATGGTGGGTGTATTCGTAGCGGTTCCAGCGGATGTCTGGTGAGAGGGGGAAGCGGAGCATGAGGAGGCGGGTGTTATTTTCCCAGAGTTCGGCCTGTTTTTCGTCTCGGTAGATGAGGCCGACTCGGTAGAAACCCCATTGGCTGCTGTCCAGGAAGGGAGCTGTATCCCACACCACATATCGGGAAGGTCGTCCGTAGGCATCTATGAGGGCGCTATCTATCCGGAGGCGCAGGTAATAGCTATGGGGGACAGGGCCCGTAGTGGTGTAAGTGGTTTCTCGGACGAGGTAGGTCCAGCTCAGGCCACTATCTATGGGGAAAAGCGAGGTGCCACTTTCATAAGTGGGTTGGGGAATAGTTCGGCGGCATCCTAAGGCTATCAAGGAGGTGAGTAGCATGAGCCTAAGCGCCGCCATGGGATAAAGTTAGCTACTTTCCACTGAAAAAGGCGCGCAAGCGAGCGAAAAAGCTTTTTTCAGGGGATTGGGGATGGGGTTGGAAGGCTTTGTAGTTTTGAAGGTGTTCTAGGGCTTTGCGTTCGTCGGGGGAGAGTTTTTTAGGTACCCATACGTGGACTTGGACGAAGAGGCTACCGCGTTGGCGGCCTTTGCGGCGGGGGAGGCCTTGACCTTTGATTTCAAAGACTTCGCCAGAGAGGGTGCCTGGGGGGATTTTTAGGGTATGTGTTTCGCCACTCAGAAGGGGAATTTGGAGCGTAGTTCCTAAGACCAAGTCTGGATAGCTGACCCAGGCTTCGTAGAAGAGGTTTTCGCCTTCGCGGGTGAAGAGGGGATGGGGTTTTTCTTCTATATGGAGGAGGAGGTCGCCTGGGGGTCCATTCCAGGGGCCGAAGTGGCCGGCGTTGCGCAGGACGAGGGTGGTATCGGCTTCTATGCCGGGGGGGAGTTCCACTTCTTGAGTGAATTCGGTTTCTATGAGGCCGGTGCCGCCGCACTTCCGGCAAGGATTGGGATTGTGGTAACCGCTGCCCTGGCAGGTGGGGCAGGTTTGATAGATGATCTGCTGAAAGAAGCCCCCTCCGACGCGGTAGGCGACTTGACCATTGCCTCCACAGGTAGGGCATAAGGGGGGCTTTTTATCGGCGTGGCCCGTGCCATTACAGGCGCTGCAAGGGACCTGGCGTTTATAGGTGAGCGTCTTTTTGGAGCCATGGAGGATTTCCTCTAAGGAAACCTGGATGTGGAGCGTAATGTCAGAGCCCTGCGGGCCACGGGGCGGCCCCTGCTTGTAACGAGTTTCACCTGCGTATGCTCCCCGGAAAAACTCCTCAATAATCTGAGCAAAAGGGTCGGCATAAGAGGAAGCCGAGGCGCCTGTGGAACCTACTCGTCCAAAAGTATCATACTCGCGGCGCTTTTGGGGGTCACTCAGCACTTCATAGGCCTCGTTGATGAGCTTGAATTTTTCTTCGGCCTCTGGGTTGTTGGGGTTTCGGTCGGGGTGATATTGCAGGGCTAAACGCCGATAGGCCTTTTTGATGGTTTCTTGATCGGCATTGCGGGGAACGCCTAAGATTTCGTAGTAGTCTATGTGGGGGCGACTCATGCACTAACGATGATGCGGGCGGGGCGCAGAAGTAAGCCCTTGTAGAGGTAGCCGGGTTCTACGACTTCTAAGATGGTGTTGACTTCGGTGGCGGCGGGGGCGGGTTGAGTGGAGAGGACTTCATGCTTTTCAGGGTCGGGGAGGTCCCCGATGGCGGGACGGATGACTTGGATGTCTAACTTTTCCAAAGTTTTGTGAAGTTGGTGGAGGGTGAGTTGGAGGCCTTCTTTGAGTTTTTCTATGTCTGGGGCTTGTTGGGCGGAGAGGAGGCCACGTTCTATGCTATCAATGATGGGGAGGAGAGCGCGCAGGATTTCGCCTTGAGCGGCGGTGATTTGCTGGGGAAGGTCGCGCTGGATCCGACGCCGGTAGTTCTCAAAGTCGGCCGCAATACGTAGGGCCTGGTCGCGCCATTTCTCCACCTCGGCCGAGAGACGTTCCACCTCTGCTTGCAAACGGGTAAGCTCATCTTGAGCCGAAAGAGATTCTGGGGGCTCCTCCCCAGCTGCTGGGGAAGTAACCTCTTTGGATCCCTGAGCTGAAAGGGATTCTGGAGTCTCTTCCCCACTTGTGGGGGGAGTAACCTCTTCGGAGACCTTCGTTTCTTCGTGATTTTGGGCGGTAGGTATGTCCTTTTTGTTTTCGTTTTGGAGGTCAATCATAGTTGGGACTGATATTCTTTTTGGTAGTCTTCCCAGCTGACGCGCTGATAGCTTCGGGTGGCGAAGTAGTGGAGGATAGTATCTACGAGGGCGGGTTTGAGGTACCCTCGTAGAGCAAGGAGGATTTCACCCGAAGGTTCCATCAGCACGAGGGCTGGGTATTGCATATTACCTTCCAGCAAAAGGTATGCCAGCTGGTTGGCGTGCAGGTCTGGCAAGTAGGGGAAAAGGGTGCCATTGAAGGGGATGGAATCGCGTTCTTCGGCGTTGAGGCGCACACAGTGAAAGTTGGCGGTGGCGTAGCTTGCGATGAAGGGGTGGTTCCAGACGTTTTGGTCCATCATAAGGCAGGGGCTACACCAGGGGGTGTAGATATAGATAAGGAGGAGGCGTTCTTGGAAACGGGCGCGTTGGAAGGCTTGGTCTATGGGCTGCCAGTAGATTTGAGCAGAGAGGGCGGATACCCACAGGAGAGGCAAGCGGAGAAGGGCTTTTGAGAAAAGGAGGGGTATGGGGGTTCGCATCTTAGGACCGCAGCGCCTCAATGCCAGGCAAGGTTTGACCGCTCAGTAGCTCTAAGAGGGCTCCTCCTCCAGTGGAGACGAAGCTCACTTTATCAGAAAGACCGAGTATCTCTATGGCGCTGGCGGTATCTCCGCCGCCAATGAGGCTGTATGCACCCGCTTGGGTTTCTTCAGCGACGAACTGCGCAATACGGAGGGTGCCTGTCTGAAATGCTTTCCATTCAAAGACCCCCATAGGCCCATTCCAAAGGATGGTTTTGGCGCCTTGGATGAAGGTTTTTGCAGATGCAATCGTCTGAGGACCAATATCTAAGCCTAAGTAGTCATCGGGAAATTGGCCAGGGAGGTGGGGAAAAACCCGAGCGGGGGCATTCTCGGCAAACTGGGGTGCAGCGACCGAATCCACCGGCAGGAGAAACTTTTTGCCTTGGGACTCTAAGGTGGCGAGGAGGGTGCGGGCGGCTTCCAAGTGCTCATCCTCGCAGAGGGACTTTCCGATGGGCAGGTTTTGGGCTTTGAGGAAGGTATAGCTCATGCCACCCCCAATGAGCAGGCGGTCTATTTTGTCTAAGAGGTTATGCAATATTGGCAGTTTATCTGCCACTTTGGCGCCGCCGATAATGAGAAGGTAGGGGTGGGTGATGTTAGAAAGGACGCGCTGGGCGTTTTCCCATTCGGCTAATAGGAGGAGGCCGGCGTAACGTTGGGGAAAGAGTTTGGGGAGGGCTTCTACGGAGGCGTGGGCGCGATGGACGCTGCCGAAAGCATCACATACATACACATCGGCCCATTGGGCTAAGAGGCGGGCAAAGTCGGGGTCATTTTGGGTTTCGCCGGGATGGAAGCGGAGGTTTTCCAGTAGCACGACTTCACCGGGCTGCAGGGGGTGGGGGTGAGCCCAGTCCGAGATGAGAGATACGGGCCGTTCCAGAAGGGTGCTAAGGTGTTTAGCCACAGGAGCTAAGGAGTACTTGGGGTCGGGAGCCCCTTTCGGGCGGCCCAGGTGAGATGCTAAAACCAGACTAGCTCCCTGCTCCAGGAGGTAACGTAAGGTCGGCAAGCTGGCCCGAATACGACGATCATCCTGAATTACGCCATCTTGGAGGGGGACATTGTAGTCTACTCGCACAAAGACGCGCTTACCTGCAAATTGTCCTTCGTATAGGGAGGGGAGCCGCATAAGGTTTTAGGATAGGTTGGCGAGGCGCTCCACCAGGTCGGCGGTGCGGCAGGAGTAGCCGTATTCGTTGTCGTACCAGCCCAGGACGCGTACCATATTTCCAATCACCATGGTGCTTTGGGCATCAAAGATGCAGGAGTGGGGATTACCAATGATGTCGGAGGAGACGAGGGGCTCTTCGGAGTACTCTAAGATGCCTTTGAGGGTAGTTTGGGCGGCGGTTTGGAAGGCGGCGTTGATAGCTTCTTTAGAGGCAGGTTTTTTTAGGATGGCGACGAAGTCGGTAACGGAGCCATCGGGGACGGGGACCCGCAAGGCAATTCCGTCTAATTTGCCCTTGAGGTGGGGTAGGACGAGGCTCACTGCTTTGGCCGCGCCGGTCGTAGTTGGGACGATATTGACGGCGGCGGCCCGAGCCCGACGCAGGTCTTTATGCGGGGCATCCTGCAAGCGCTGATCAGCCGTATAAGCGTGCACGGTATTCATGAAACCTTGCTCTACCCCAAAATTCTCATCCAAGACTTTGACCATGGGAGCTAAGCAGTTTGTCGTGCAAGAAGCGTTGGAAATCACTTTCATTTCAGGCGTGAGGATATGGTCATTGACGCCTAAAACTACGGTTGCATCAATATCGCCAGTGGCGGGGGCGGAGATGATGACTTTTTTAGCGCCGGCGGCTAAGTGTTTGCGGGCTTCCGCCCCATCGGTAAATTTACCCGTAGATTCCACTACGATCTCTACGCCTACCTTATCCCAGCCTAAGTTAGCGGGGTCCTTTTCGGCGGTAACGAGAATACGCTGGTCCTTCACTATGAGGTAATCGCCCTCCACAGACACAGGATAAGGGAAGCGCCCATGAACGGAGTCGTACTTGAGCAGGTGAGCCAGGGTAACGGGGTCTGTGATGTCGTTAATCTGGCGAATCTGGATGCCCGGCTTTTCCAAAAGGGCCCGCAAAACGAGTCTCCCAATTCGGCCAAAGCCGTTGATGCCAACCTGCACCATGGCTGCAAAGGTACAAGGATTTGCCATAGGGGGGTTGCTTAGATTCAGTCTAAAAATATGTACCTTTGGGGCATGGACATGCAGAGCCTAAGAGAGGCTTATGAACAGCTGCGGGCGCGTGCCCCGCATCTTTATTTACGGGATGCGGCGCAGGAGTTAGGCGTGAGCGAAATGGCGCTTTTGAGCTTAGATTTGGGAAAGTCGGTTTTTCGGCTCAGGCCGGAGTGGCGCCCCCTTTTGAAGACCCTCCATCAGCAGGGAGAACTCATGGGGCTTAGCCGCAATTCGTGGGCGGTAATTGAAAATACAGGCCCCTATCCAGAGCCAACTTTTGAGGGGCCGGTGGCTGTACTTCATGACAGTCCGCCTGCTTTGGACCTACGATGTTACCTTCATCAGTGGGCGCATGCTTTTGCAGTTCATACCCGGAGGGGCAATCGGTCGCTGTATAGCATTCAGATATTTACCCCTTGGGGTGAAAGTATCCACAAGGTCTATTTCTTGGGGCCTGACGCGGCTCAAAAGTGGGAAGCGGTAAAGACGGCTTTTTTGCATCCGGAGCCGGGGTTTGATATAGAGGGTATTGGGCCGCAGCCCTCTGCCTCGACGCACGCCAGTCCTAAAGACCCCGAGGCCTTTTTGCAGGAGTGGGCGCAGCTGGAGGATACGCATGACTTTTTTGCTTTGCTGCGGCGGCATCAAGTTAGTCGGCTCTCTGCCATGCAGGCCGCCGAAGGCCGATTTACTTGGTCGCTCTCTCGCAGAGAGTGGGAGTACTTCCTCCATTGGGTACAAACTACCCAAACCCCTATCATGTTTTTCGTAGGGAATGCCGGCATTCATCAGATTTACACGGGGCCGGTGCATTCCATCACGTACGAGCGCGGCTGGCATAACTTTCACGGACCGGGCTTGACTTTGCACTTCAATCCCGAGGGCTTAGGGTATATATACCTGGTGAAAAAACCTACTCGGGAGGGGGATATTTACTCGTTGGAGCTTTTTTCACCGCAGGGGGAAGAGGTTTTGTGGGTGTTTGGAGCTCGGAAACCCGGGCAGGCCGTGCCGGCGGCCTGGATGGAGTTTGTGGAAAGTCTACGGCAGGCGGTGGCATAAGGAAGGAAGGTCTGTAAGGCCGTTCTCTCGCTTTTGGGATATGGCTTAGGTGGGGGGCGCTTTGTACCATTTGCAATCAAAAACCTTCTGGGTAAAGAGGGATGTTTTGAGCGGCGGGGGGCCCCCCGGGGGGGGCGCCGCCCCCCCCACCGGGCGCCCCCCCCCCCCGCGCCGGGGGCGCCCGCCGAAGGCGGGCGGCGGCCCCACAAAATACCACCGACCCGCATTCAGAAACCCTTCGCATCGAACTTGGTATTATTCTGTAAATAGCGCAGGGTTCCCCCGCATGCGAATCCTGAGGGGGGTAGGGATTGCAGATGCTTTTCGTTATGTGTCTCGGCCGGGGCTTCGTCGGAGTTGGATGAGGGTGATTTCCGGCCATACGCCAAAACGCGCCGGCAGACCGATGTAGCCTAAGCCCCGATTCACATATAAGTAGGTAGGGAAGGTGTGCCCATTCGCTTGCCAGAGAGGCCCTTCGTACAGGCCGGCCCAATAGCGGTAGAGCCAGCTGGCTGGACTCCAATAGCGGCCGTTTACCGGTATGCCCATTTGGAGGCCGTGGGTATGGCCGGAAAGCGTCAGCGCTGCCGGATACTTTCCGGAGACCTGATACTCCCAGTGCGTGGGGTCGTGTGTGAGCAGGATCGTAAAGGCGTTTTCGGGCACATCTCGCCAGGCCTTCCCAATGTCGCCGTACCGCTGGCGCCGATTCCAATAGCCCCAGTTGCCCGTCCCCACTAAGTAAAGCGCTTCCTCCCCCACCCCGAAAGAAATAGCCGTGTCTTGCAAGAGCGTAAAACCCGCTTGCTCAATAAGGCGCAGGAGGTGGTGATGATTTTGGTTTTTTTCCGCAGGGCTATTCCACCGGGCGTAATCGCCGTAATCGTGATTGCCGAGGGTGGCCCATTTGCCTAAGGGGGCCGATAGCTCCGACAAAACCCCCACAAAGGGTTCCAGCTCCTCCGCATAGACATTGACCCAATCGCCCGTAAAGCACAGCACATCGGCTCGGGCTTTGTGGATGAGCTCCCAGGCAGGCTCCAGCCGCTCCGGCCGAAAGTAAAAAGACCCACTATGCAGGTCGGAAATCTGCAGGAGCTTTAGCCCGTCAAAAGCGATAGGTAGGTGGGGAAAGCGCAGCTCTACTTCCTCCACTTGGAAGCGATAGCGCCCTTTGAGGAAGGCATAGCCCATGACGCCGACGGGGGCCAGGGCCAGCGCTTCTCCTACGCCGACCAAAAACTGCCGTCGGCTCAGGAGCGTTTCTACTGCGGGGACGCTCTCAGCCGTAGGAGGCCGTGAAACCCCTTTCAGGCGGCGATGAAGCCAGCTCACGCCCCTTACCAGCGTCCCCCATCCCCCCACCACAAGCTTGACGAGAATGAGCATCAGCCATAGGGAGAAGAGAAAGCCACCCATCTCAGATAGGAGGAGCTTAGCTGCGACTCCCTTAGCTAAAAAGGCGGTGATGGCCCACAGGAGGAGAAAGAGCCCTAAGGTGAGGGGCGTTATCCAGCCCATCCAGCGGCGCCACAGACCCAGCTGCCGCAGGCCCCAGTAGCCCACCCCTTCCGCCAGAACCCACACCCCCAAAAGAAACAGCCACCGCATGTCCTTCACGACAGATGTCGGAGAAGGTCTTCCTTCAAGGTCTCGTACTCTATGAGGGAAAGTTTGCCCTCCTGGTACTTTTCGTACAAAAGGTCAATGGTGCGCAAGACTTC
>JAVVHK010000053.1:0-8486 GCA_032249525.1 Bacteroidota bacterium
AAAGGGCGCTGGCCGCCGCCCAAAAAGAAAGCTTATAAGAGGCGCTTCTATATCACAAGGCGGTTTCCAGCGTTTTCTGGAGATGGGTGAAGTAAGCCGCCGCCTCTATCATGCGCACCCCGTACCATGCAAAGTAGTCTCCCCGTACAATCTCCACATGGGCTTGGGGCCAAAGCGCTTGCACTTCTGGGATGTGTGAGGGCTTGTACGGATAGGGTTCGCTGCACAAAAGCACCACCTCTGGGTCCAAAGCGGATGGATCTTCTATCGTAGGATAGCGGCCCGGCAAGGAAGCCGCGACATTAGTCCAGCCTAAGCGATGTAGAATTGAGTCAATGAAGGTAGGCTGTCCCGCTGCCATGTAGGGCTTTCGCCAGATGAGGTATAGTACTCTTAAGGGCCTTTTGGCTTGAGGTACCGCTGCCCATGCCGTCTCAATGGCTTGTACCAGCTGCTGAGCTTCTGCTTCTTTTCCTGTGATGAGCCCTAAACGATGAATGGTGTCTAAGGCTTCCTCGTAGCTTTCGTTTTTGGTTACGTAGACGGGGGCAATGGTAGAGAGTTTTTCCACGTCTTCTTGGGTATTTTCTTCTTTTTCGGCGATGATGAGGTCGGGGTTGAGGGCGGCGACGATATCTACATCTACTTTTTTGGTGCCGCCGACTACGGGGATGGGAGCGACCTTATCGGCGGGGTGGATGCAGTAACGGGTCCTTCCTACAATTCGCCCTTCTAAACCTAAGGCAAAAAGGGTTTCTGTCTGCGAAGGACACAGCGAGACGATGCGGCGGGGATTATCGGGAAGGGTGAGGAGGCGCCCCAGACTGTCGCTTTGCAGCATCTTCTTCGTAGAGGCGGATGATTTCCTGCACTAAGGGATGACGAACGATATCCCTTTCGCCTAAGCGGACGATGGCAATGTCTGGTACTCGTTCCAAGAGAGTTACGGCATGAAGCAGGCCGGAGGTTTCGGGGCGAGGCAGGTCTATCTGAGTAAGGTCACCCGTGATGACGATTTTGGAGTTGTGTCCGAAGCGGGTGAGAAACATTTTCATTTGGAGGCGGGTGGCGTTTTGGGCTTCATCCAGGATGATAAAGGCATCGTTGAGGGTTCTTCCCCGCATGTAGGCGAGGGGAGCGATTTCAATGATGTTTTGGGCGAGGTACTGTTCCAGTTTTTCGTAGGAGAGCATTTCTTCTAAGGAGTCGTAGAGGGGGCGGAGGTAGGGGGCGATTTTCTCTTTAAAGTCGCCGGGGAGGAAACCGAGGCTTTCGCCGGCCTCTACGGCAGGGCGAGTGAGGATGATTTTGCGCACGGTGCGCTCTTTGAGGGCTTTGACGGCGAAGGCGACGGCGGTGTAGGTTTTGCCTGTGCCAGCAGGACCAATAGCAAAGGTGATGGGATATTTAGCAATTGCTTCGGCTAAGCGACGTTGTCCCTCGGTCTTAGCGACAATAACATTGCCGCTTACGGTGCGCAGGATGGGCATGAAGGGGGAGGCGCCTGAGGATGGAGCCGGGTCCTGCGCTGAGGAGGCACTATAACGATGCTGCGCGATGATCTCAGCTACCCGACGAGTAGGAAGGGCGCCTTTCTGTCGGACTTCTGCAATCAGCGTCTGAATGAGCTGCCGTACGGCTTGTAAGGCCTCGGGGTCTCCATAAGCCTTAATGCTACTGCCGCGGGCCACCAGCTTCACATCGGGGTAAGCTTCTTTGAGACGCTCTAAGTTTTCGTTACCAACCCCATAAAAGGCTTGTAGGTCAATGTTTTCCAGGGTAATTTCCTGCATCTCGGATGTTTCTGCCATCTGTGGGCAAAGATAAGGTTTTAGCACTATTTTTCCCGAAAAAGGAGAAGGTGGAAGAGGGAGAAGAGGGGGACGCGGTTGGGATAGGGGAGTTGCTGAGCGAGGGTAAGGGCTTCCTGGTAAAGGGACTCAAGGGTGGTTTCGGCAAAGTGGAAGGCACCCATTTCGGAGAGGAGGGTGCGGGCTTTGGGGAAAGGACCGTAAAGGAGGATTTGGCGTTCGGGGGCGCTGGCACGACTGATAGCCCATAGTAGGGGTAGGGTGAAGCGCCTTTGCTGGCGGTCTGAATCGGTGGGCTTACCCGAGGTTTTGGAGTCGGACCAGTCTAAAAGGTCGTCCCGAATCTGAAAGCCGCGGCCAATTCGCAGGCCAATAGCCCCAGCAAGCTCTATCCCTTCCGGGGAAGCCCCGGCACTGTAAGCCCCCATCTTAGCCGTAGCTTGGAAGAGCGCCGCAGTCTTCTTGTCAATGACTTCGTAATAGGATTCCAGCGTGAGATTGGCCTCTCGCATGCGCTTAAGTTGAAGGAGCTCGCCCTCGGCTAAAGCTTCTACGGCTTCAGAGGTATAACGGAGCAGTTGGGGCTCATTATAGCGAAGGGCAATGAGGAGCCCCCGAGCTAAAAGCCAGTCTCCCCACAGCACAGCTATGCGATTCCCCCAGAGGGCCCGAAAAGAAAAAAAACCCCGCCGATAATCAGCATCATCTACCACATCATCATGAGCTAAGGTGGCGTTGTGAAGGATTTCCACCAGGGTAGCGGCTACAAGGGAGACTTCGGTAATTTCCCCACAGGCTTTGGCAAAATAAAGCAGGGTCAAAGGGCGGATTTGTTTGCCCTTCTGCCGAAAAAGAAACCGCATGAGCTGTCGTAGCAGCCAGTTTTGGCGATAGACGTCTCGCTGGAGGGTTGCTTGATAAAAGTTTTCGTAGGCAGGCCATTCGGGGAGGGCTTGCCGGAGGTAGGTTAGAGAGGGTGTGGTAGTGGTGAGGGGGAGGCTCATACTCTACTCCTCAGAAACAAATTATTGAGCACTCGGAAGAAGAGAAGGAGCCACAGGCCGACACCCATGAGGAGGAGGATGAGGAGGTTGTAGTGGGGGGTGTAGAGGGAGATAGGTCCGAGGGGTTTTTTGAGGACGCCGAGGGGGGCGTAGGCGGGGTCTGGGTCGGAGATGAAGATGGGTTCGTAGAGCCGGATGGGACGGTTGTCATCCCAGAGGAGTTTGGAGGTGGAGTGGGTGGCGAGGACTAAATCTTCTAAGGCGGCGTTGTGGTATTTTTGGCGGAGGGATTCGGGGATTTGGCTTTCTAAGGTGAGGAGTTGGGTTTGGAGGTTTTGGAGGCGGGTGCGGAGTTTGGTGGAGAGGGCGGCGTAGGAGGTGTCGCCGGTTTCTTGGAGGAGGCGGGGGTCGTTGCGGCTTTCCAGGGCGGGGATGAGGTAGAGGATTTGATAGCGGAGATGGGAGATTTCTTGGCGGAGGGGGAAAAGGGCTTGGGTGTAGGGGTTTTGGGTGTAATGAAGGACGAGAGCGCTTTCGTAGGCCCAGCGAGAGATGGATAGATTAGCTAAAAAAGGAATAGGGCGCTTCCCCCGCAGAGCGGGGTTGAATTTGTCGTAGGGAATCACGGCGCCGCTTAGCACCAGCTGAGGAATGAGGAGGATGGGAATAAGAATATAGATGGGCACGGGCTGGGTGAAAGTATCCGAGAGGTTGAGGGCAATGAGGTTGCTCAGGATAGCCACGGTGAAAAGGAGCACCCAGGTAGCGCCCCAAGCGTTGGGGATTTGAAGGAGCCAAGAGACGATACCCCAGTAGAGGGTGGTCTGAATAGCAGAGAAGAAGGCGGCCCACAGGAGCTTGGCATGCATGTAGCTGCCCCAACTGAGCTGAAGGGACTGCTCGCGCAATCGGATTTTGCGGTCTTTGAGGATTTCTTCGGCCGGCGTAAGAAGGCCTAAAAATAGCATGGCGAGGATATTCACAAAAAGGGCGGAGGGAAGGTTGTCATTGTTGTAGAGGGTATAGTTGGAGTCTGGTGGGTGGTAGCGCAGGATGAAGCCGACAATTAGACCCAAGAGGGGGGCGGCGAGGATGAGGGCGAGGGTAGAGAGGCTTTGGCGGATTTTGCGCAGTCCTTCTCGGCGTAGGAAGACGATGAACTGCGCTAAGGGAGGGATAGGGGGGCGAGGCTGAGGGCGGTAGAGTTCAATCTGGGTTTGAGGGGGGATAAAGCGCTGCCAGAAGAGGTGATACCATCTTTCTGGGGGGGTGCGGCGCTTTTCGGTGGGCTGGCCTTTTTCGTCCAGGAGGCGCTGCTGAATGATGTCAAAGAGGATTTCTGGTTCTACGCGGCGGCAGGAGGGGCATTCTACATTTTCGCTGTCGGCAAAGCCGGCTGCATGGCGGAAATGTTGGAGGGCGGCGAGGGGGGATCCCCAGAAGATAGGATAGCCGCCTTCGTCTAAGAAGAGGAGGTGGTCCAGTTTTTTGTAGATTTCGGAGGAGGGTTGGTGGAGAGTAAAGAAGACGATGCGGCCTTCTCGGGCGAGGCTTTGGAGGGTTTCTACGACTTGGAGGGCATCGGAGGAGGAGAGGCCGGAGGTGGGTTCATCCACGAAGAGGACGAGGGGTTGGCGCACCAGCTCTAAGGCGATGTTGAGACGTTTGCGTTGGCCGCCGCTGATGGTGGGGTTGAGGGGGCTGCCGACAGTAAGGTCCCGGATATGCCACAGGCCAAGGTTGCGCAGAACTTTTTCGGTGGCTTCGGCCGCTTCTCGGTCAGAGGGATAAGATAGGCGAGCCGCGTAAAAGACATTTTCCCAGACGGTCAGCTCCTCAATCAGAAGGTCATCTTGGGGGACGTAGCCCAGTAGGCCGCGAATGGCTCGAGGCTGTTTGTGGATATTGATGCCATTGAGATAGACTTTGCCTGTAGTGGGTTGGAGCTGGCCGCTCAAGAGGCGCAGAAGCGTACTTTTACCGGCGCCGCTGGGTCCCATGATGCCGACCAGGCGGCCTTGCCACACCTCAAAAGAGAGCGGATGAATAGCGGTTTTCCCGTTTTTGAAGCGATAAGAGAGTTTTTGGACTTCCCACAGGAGGCGGCTTTGGGGTGGAGGAGGACGAAACTGGTCCAGCACTTCCTTGTAGGTGAGGGTATAGCCGTAGTTGAGGCGCAGAAGGGCGCCTTCGGGAAATACCCGAATCACATCGCCCCGCAGCCATTGACCATTGAGGTGAGCCTCTAAATCGCGCCCAATCAGCCGCATCAGAATGAGATTGGCGCTCTCTAAGTAAAGAAAGGCCACATACCCCGGCAGATATGGCACGGAAATAAAGTGCGTCGGGGGCTGAGGCTCCTTAGAGCCTACAATGAGAATAGCAGGAGACTGCAGTTGGCGGGGAGATTGGGTGGTGGCGTATTCGTAGATGAGGAGTCTTTCTTTGGGGGGGATGTTGAAGGCATCAGCGATTTCTTGGAGGAGGGTTTTTTCGGTGTGGGTGAGGTCTCTGTCGCCATGGGCGAGCTGGATAAGGTACGCATAGAAGAGGTAGCGCTCTAAGAGGCTAAGCTGGTTAGCCAGGTTTCGGATGAGGAGGGTGGGTTGGAGCGTAGAGCCTTGGCGAAGGTAGCTCTGAATACGTTGGAGCGCTTCGTCGGGCTCCGCTCCGATTTGCTGGAGGAGCTCTTTGAGGATGGTTTGTTCTCGGGCCGAGAAACTCCCTTCCAAGGTCAGATAAGCGAGAATACGCAGGAGCCCATCTAAGATAACAGCCTGCACGGGTGCAAAGTTTAGACAATTGCGGGGGAGAGGTACCGTTCTATTTTGAGGAGGCCGCGGACTTTTTCCAGCTCTTGGATGAGGCTGATGAGATCGTGTTCGGTGTAGACCCACAGTTCTACTACGCCTTGAAAGTAAGTACCGTGGCCTTCAATGCGGATGGAGCGGATATTTTTTCGTTTTCGGATGGAGATGACTTTGACAATATCTAGGAGCATGCCGGGGCGGTCTTCGCCTTCTAAGCGGAGGGCGACGAGGAATTGTTTAGTCGGGGTGGGATTCCAGCGGAGGGGGCGTATTTTGGAGCTGTCTAAGGAGAGGAGTTTTTGGAGGTTGGGGCAGGTGGTGCGATGGATCACGAGGCCGTCTGCGGAGAGGTAGCCCATCACCGCATCAAACGGGATGGGGTAGCAGCAGGAGGCATAATGGTAGGGTTCGTCGGTTTTGCCGATTTCGGTGGCGCCGCTCAGGATGCCGAGCTTTTCACGCAGTTGGTCTACGATGGAGGTGCTGCCTTGGGAGAGGCGTTTGAGGCGGATGAATTCTTGGATTCGGGGGAGGTCTATTTGGTGGGTGCCGAGGCGGTAGAGGAGTTCTTCGAGGGAGGGGATTTTGAGGTACCAGAGCAGTTCGCGGATGACGGGGTCGTCTGGGCGTAGACCCAGGTGCCGGAGGCGCCACTCAAAGATAGCTCGTCCGCGTTCTATGGCCTGTTTGCGCTGCTGTTTGAGATATTCCCGGATTTTCTGGCGGGCTCGGGCGGTTTTGACGATTTTGAGCTGCTCTTCGGTGGGTTCGGCGCGCTCGCTGGTGATGATTTCTACCTGGTCTGCATTCTGAAGTTCATAGCTTAGGAGTACCGGTTTGCCGTTGACTTTGGCGGCAATGGCATGGCGGCCGATTTCGGAGTGGATTTCGTAGGCGAAATCCAGGGCGGTGGCGCCGTGGGGGAGTACTTTGAGCTCCCCCTTGGGCGTGAAGACATAAACCTCCTCCTGAGCAATCTCGGGCCTCAGCTCATTAATCAAGTCAATATTAGGCAGGTCTGGATTCTGCAGAAGACTCCGAATGCGGGCAAGCCATCGCTCCAACGCTTCATCATAAGGGGAAGGCTGGCCATTTTTCTGGGATTCTTTGTATCGCCAGTGGGCAACTAAGCCGTACTCGGCAGCTTCATGCATGCGACGGGAGCGGATTTGCACTTCTACCCATTTACCCTCAGGCCCCATGACCGTGATATGAAGGGCTTCATAGCCCGTGGCTTTAGGCTGACTCAGCCAATCCCGCAGCCGATTGAGATTGGGACGATAAAGCTGGGTTACAATGGAATAGACGCGCCAACATTCGGCCTTCTCCGTTTCAGGGGGCGCATCAATAATAATCCGGACCGCAAAGATATCATACACTTCCTCAAAGGGGATGCCCTGGCGCTGCATTTTCTGGTAGATGGAGCTAATGGCTTTGATGCGCCATTCTATTTTGTATGGGATGCTAAGTTCTTTTTTGAGCCTTTCCTCTATGGGGGCGATAAATCGGCTAATATAGGTGGCTCGTTCTTTGGCCGCTTCTTGGAGTTTTTGCTTGAGGGTTTCGTAGGTGAGGGGGTCTCGGTACTGCAGGATGAGGTCTTCCATTTCGGTGCGGATATTGTAGAGGCCGAGGCGGTGGGCAATCGGGACGTAGAGGAATTCTGTTTCGGCGAGGATTTTGGCTTGTTTTTCGGGGCGGAGGCTGTGCAGGGTGCGTAGGTTGTGTAGGCGGTCGGCGAGTTTGATGAGGGCGACGCGCACATCGTCAGCCATCGTGAGGAGGATGCGGCGGAAGGTTTCCGCCTGAGTGGAATCCAAGGGACCTTCTACCCGAGAGATTTTAGTCAGGCCTTCTACGAGGCGGGCGACCGTAGGTCCAAACTGGCTTTGAATGACTTCGATTTCCGTGCCGGTATCTTCTACCACATCATGCAAAAGAGCGGCGGCTATGGCAGAGGCATCGCGCAAACCAATTTCTCGGGCAAGAATCTGTGCCACCGCAAGCGGGTGCAAAATGTAGGGTTCGCCGCTTTTGCGCCGGGCTCCCTGGTGCTGCTGAAGCGCAAAACGAAAAGCCTTGCGAACCAGAGAACGCTCGCTTTTGGGCTCTAATCCGCAGGAACGTAAAAGACGGCGATACTCCCGAAGGATGCGCTGTTTTTCTTCTTCTGAGAAGGCGACTTCCCAGGTTTTTTCCATGAGATCAAATATAGGCATTTTAGGCAGGTAAAGAAAGGTGGATAGGGACTGGCAGTCAGGGAGGGGGTAGGGGGCTATGGGGCATTCGGCATTTTCTTAGGTTAGAGAGGCCGCAATAGCGAGAGAAGAGAGGAGGAGGGAGGCCCAGCCGTTGTAGGTAAAGAAGGCTCGGTTGATAGCGGGAATATGGCGGGCAACCCAGTGCTGGCGCAGCACAAATAGGCTAAAGAGAACCCACCCCATCCAATAAAGGAAATGCGTGGAGTAAAGGCGTAGGCCCACATAAGCAAGCAGAAAGGTAGCCAAGATATGACACCCTATGGCTATAAGTCGGGCACGCCATTCGCCAAGGGCAGCGGGAATACTATGAAGCCCAGCCTCCCGATCAAAAGCCATGTCTTGGAGCGCATAAAGAATATCAAACCCCGCCACCCAAAAAAGGACCGCTAGACCAATCAGGATGGGCTCGAGGGCAAACGACCCCCTCACAGCAAGATAAGCTCCAACGGGCGCTAAACCCAGCGCAATGCCTAAAACAAAATGAGAGAGGGCCGTAAAGCGTTTGGTGTAGGAATAGCCCAAGAGAATAATTAATGCCACGGGTGCCAGCATAGCACAGAGCGGGCTAAGCATCCACGCCGCTATCAGAAAAAGCAAAGC
>JAVVHK010000054.1:0-8463 GCA_032249525.1 Bacteroidota bacterium
TAGCCTGCCAAGGCATACACCCTTCGCCCCTCAGACCAAAATCCCACCACCTGAAAAAAACTCAAAAAAGCTGCCTCCCAAATGAAAAAAGAAAAGGCCCCTTTCGGGGCCCCAAAAAAGAAGGATAATAAGAAAGGATAATAAGAAAAGGGCTGCGGATTTCGGTTATTAGTTAGCTCGGGGGACGACCACGGCCTGAGTTAGGTCCCCGTATCGCACAAGGTAGGTGCCAGCAGAAAGGCCCGGCAGGCCCACAGCCGATATGAACGGATTGGGATCCACTGGTATCTTACGCAGGAGACGGCCATCTACGGTATAGACTTCTACGGCGCCGCCCAGCCCATTGTCAAAGATTTCAATGTGGAGGGCGTCTTGGTCGGCTCGCCACCAGGCTCGGAAGGGCGTGCCATAGCTGCTATGCCACTCGACCCAAGCGGGCTTGACATAGACTTCATGGGAGCCGTCCTCATACTGGTAGCGGAGGCGATAGCCATTCACGCCAAGGACAGGCTGGGGGTCTATGTAGCTACTCATGGAGGCGGGGAGGGTAGCGAGCGTAGTCCAAGTCTGCCCCTCATCTACGGTGCGCTCTACTCCGAAGCCCACTAAGCGCTGCCCCTGCGGAATACGATCCGGGTCCACATCCCACGAAAGCAGGATACCCCGGCCCGCTATGGCCTGCGCCGAGAGGCGAGTGATAGGCTGAGATAGGGGATTACAGTCCAGACTCATCCCAGGCGGCAGATTCCAAGTCAGATTATATCCCTGGGCACCCGCCGTCCAGCCATTGATCATGAGGATATAATATTGCCCCGCTGTCACCGAGAGCGGTGCCACCCAGCCATTACCACAGACATCCTCGCTAAAATCACTATTTCCAGTAGCCATGCCAGTGCATGCGGTGGTAGCCCCGCACCCACCACTCCTGGGATACATAGCATAGCTACATCGCACGGGAGCTCCCAGCCCAGCACACAATACGTTAAGATCATTAGTACTAAAAGGCCCCCAGATGGCAAAGTCGTAATCATCCGTGCCATTGCTGGGACATATAGAGAGCTGGATACTGCCGCTAGCGCCCGTAGGACGGAAGATGTAGAAGTTGGTGTAGTTTTCATTGGTGATGCAGCCGCCGCACTGCGGGCTGGTGCCCGGGCCGTAGCTGGCATCCGAAATGCCGCCATTACTACATACAGGCGTGGACTGCTGGCAGTCGCTATTGCCGGCGGGTTGACGGGTGCAGTTGACACAGCTGATGGTAGCGGCCCAGCCCGGTCTCGTAACGCTACCGTCAGAACAGAAACGCACAGTCAGGCATCCGCTCGGGTCTGAGGAAGTGATGGTCCCCGGACCTGTAGTACCACAGCCCTGCCAGAGAATAGGACCATTCTGCGCCGGACCATTCTGTACGCGTAAGATGTCATAACAACACGGAGAGGAGGAGCATCCACCCCAGAAACACCCGCTTTCCACATCAAAACTCGTAAACTGCATGCGTAGACACTGGGTGCTGTTATTCGGGCAGAAGGTCCAGTAAATCCAGTTGATATTGTTGGAGTAGTTGCCTCCGGCTCCGCCATTGTCATAGTAGGTACCCGAGCAGGTGTGGACCTGGCAGCCGCCGGAGTAGGTGCCTGCCACGCCAGTAGTGGGGTGAAGGTAGGTTTGCGCCCAGGAAAGGCCCCACAAAAGAAGGACAGCGTACCTCATGGCCGAGCGACTTTTTGGAGGTTTTGCTGGGAGGCAGGGCGCGGGGTCCAGTCATAGTCGGGGTACCGGACCCGCAACTCGGAAAGGACACGCTCGTGGCTTTTGAGGCGGATGCGATAGGCGCCGACGGTGATGTCCATGTCCTCGCTCCATTTACGTTCAAAGGCCCGGGGATCAAAGTTCTCTTTAACCCGCTGAATGTCCGCAGGCGAAGCATCAGGCGGCGCTGCTACAATCTCATAGCTGTCCGTAAACTCATACAAGACGGCCAGGTACTTCTGCGGCGTGAGCCGCTGCATCTCCTCCATGTCGGCTGCACTGTAATAGCGCAGCAGGTTGGGCGGGTAGCTTTGCCCGTAAGCCCAGCAGAGAAGAGAGAGAGGAAGGCTCATCAGGCGAAGCATGCATCAAAGTTAAGCAAAAGTTTTCAATCCGCGCAAGGGGGTAAGGGAGCGGCCTGCTTAGGCCTTACTTGTGATCCTGCTCAGGTTTTCTCCAATGACCAGACCTAATGTGGGCTCGGCTTTACAAGAGGCAGCTCCTCGGAGCGCTTACGAGTAGAAACGACGCGACACAGACCAGAGGGGGGACGATCCTCCGCTCCTCTCTCTACCGAGCGGCCTCTCGGGATGAGGCAAAACCCTTAAGCCACTCGGAGAAGGGGGATCCAACCCTATCCTCTAAACCCAGAAGAACACTCCCCCACCCCTCCCAAAGCCAAAAAAGACCATCCCCTCCGCCGGCAGAGCCTCAGAGAGGGAGGCTAAGTATGAGCAGGCGCGGAGAAGCTCTTCGGTCAGGCGCGGGGATATTCTCTGGTATCTCCTACCTTTGTCGCATGAAGCGATGGCAGCAGAGCTTAGAGGGGCGAGCCTACATTAGTCTAAGCCAGGCCGCCCAAGAACTGCATATTCCCCTCCCCCAGCTCCCCTATAGCCTACGCATTCTCCTGGAAAATGCCTTGCGCAACTTAGACCAGTTCAAGGTTACGGATGCGCATTTGGAGCCTTTTCGGCAGTGGGATGGCCGTCCCCGTGCGGAAGCCGAAATAGCGTTTATCCCTACTCGGGTGCTCATGCAGGACTTTACGGGGGTGCCGGCCGTGGTGGATTTAGCCTCCCTCCGGGAAGCCGTCGCCCAACAAGGCGGGAGTCCCCAGCGCATCAACCCCTTAGTGCCCGTAGACCTCGTCATTGACCACTCTGTCCAAGTAGATTCCTTCGGAAATGCCTTGGCCCTCCAACGGAACATCCAGCGCGAATACGAGCAAAACCGAGAACGCTATCAGTTTCTCAAATGGGCGCAGCAGGCCTTTGTAAACTTTCGCATCGTTCCCCCTGGCATGGGCATCGTCCACCAGGTGAATCTGGAATATTTAGCTGAAGTGATCACGGAGCGGGAGGGATGGCTTTTCCCGGATACGTTGGTGGGGACCGACTCGCATACGCCCATGGTGAATGGGATTGGCGTACTTGGATGGGGCGTGGGGGGCATTGAGGCGGAAGCCGCCCTCCTGGGGCAGGCCTTCTACTTTCCATGCCCCGAAGTGATTGGTCTTAAGCTCACGGGACAGCTCCAGCCAGGCGTAACCGCCACCGACTTGGTGCTGACGATTACGGAGCTTTTGCGGAAGGTGGGGGTCGTGGATAAGTTTGTAGAGGTCTTTGGGCCGGGGCTGGACCACCTCACGGTGCCCGATCGGGCTACCATCGCCAATATGTCGCCGGAGTTTGGATGCACCGTTACCTATTTCCCGATTGATGAGCAGACGCTGACGTATTTGCTCTTGACGGGACGTTCTCCGGAGAAGGTGGCGCAGATTCGGGCCTATGCTCAGGTGAATCACCTTTGGCGGCGGCCGGAGGAGACACCTCTATATACGCAGGTGGTGGAGCTGGACCTAAGTACGGTGGAGCCTTCGGTGGCAGGGCCGCGTCGCCCCCAAGACCGCATCCCCCTGCGCGCAGTGAAGACCACCGTCCAAAATACCCTAGAAAAAAACTTCCAAAAGCAGCCGCACCCCATAGCGCCTCAGCCCCTCACCCTTTCGCAGGAGCACCTACCCCAAAACGGCTTTGCCCATCTCTCCACGGGAGATAGCGAATACCTCTTGCGCGACGCGGATGTCGTGATCGCCGCCATCACGAGCTGTACAAATACCTCCAATCCCTCCGTGATGCTGGCTGCGGGCTTAGTAGCGAAAAAGGCGGTAGCTATGGGCCTGCGCCCTAAACCCTGGGTCAAAACCACCTTAGCACCCGGCTCCCGCGTC
Source organism: Bacteroidota bacterium (assembly GCA_032249525.1). Taxonomy (GTDB): domain Bacteria; phylum Bacteroidota; class Bacteroidia; order SpSt-205; family SpSt-205; genus JAPYWM01. The sequence continues at coordinate 3,983 of JAVVHK010000054.1, forward strand.
GTTACCCGTTACTTAGAAAAGAGCGGCCTCCTCCCCTACCTAGAAGCCCTGCGCTTCCATGTAGCAGGCTATGGGTGTACCACCTGTATTGGCAATAGCGGCGCACTGCCTCCCGCCGTCTCCCAAGCTATCCAAGAGAAAAACCTCGTCGTGGCCGCCGTGCTCTCCGGCAACCGAAACTTTGAGGCTCGCATCCACCCCCAAGTCAAAATGAACTTCTTAGCCTCGCCGCCCCTCGTCGTAGCCTACGCCCTCGCCGGCCGCACCGACATAGACTTTGAAAACGAACCCATCGGCTATGACCCCGACGGATATCCCGTCTACCTAAGAGATATATGGTTTTCCCCCACCGAGCTCCAAGAACTTGTAGAAAAAGTCGTAGACCCCGAAGACTTCCGCCAGAACTACGCCCGTATCTTTGAAGGAGAGGAAGCCTGGAAAGCCCTTCCCGCCCCCACAGGCGACCTGTATGCGTGGGATGCAAACTCTACTTACATTCGGAAAGCCCCCTTCTTTGAGGGAATAACTCGGGAAGTCCCTCCCCTCCGAGACATAGAAGGCGCTCGGGTGCTTCTCATGCTGGGGGATTCCATTACGACAGACCACATCTCGCCAGCCGGTTCTATACCTTCTACCAGCCCCGCCGGTCAATATCTCATAGCCCAGGGCGTCTCTCCGAAAGACTTTAACTCTTACGGGGCGCGCCGGGGAAATCACGAAGTGATGATCCGAGGCACCTTTGCGAATGTACGCCTGCGCAATAAGCTGGTAGACCGAGAAGGCGGCTGGACCCTTTACCACCCCACAGGCGAAGTGCTTACCGTATATGAAGCCTCCATGCGCTATCAGAAAGAAGGCATCCCGCTATTGGTCTTAGCCGGCAAAGAGTACGGTAGCGGTTCTTCGCGGGACTGGGCCGCTAAAGGAACCGCCCTCCTTGGCATTCGGGCCATCATCGCCGAAAGTTATGAGCGCATCCACCGCAGCAACCTCGTAGGCATGGGCGTCCTCCCTCTGCAATTCCTCCCCGGAGAAAACGCCGAAACCTTAGGACTTACCGGAAAAGAAATCTACACCATTCGGGGCATTGCTGAGGGCCTTACCCCCCAAAAGCGCCTCTCCGTAGAAGCCATAGACCCCACCACCGGCACGAAAAAAACCTTCTCGGTCATAGCCAACCTCCGCTCCGAAGTAGAAATCGCCTACTATCAGCATGGCGGGGTGCTTCACTATGTGCTGCGCACGCAGTTTTTGAGTTAGCGTGTGGCCGCCTTGTCTGCACCCTTACCTCACCCCCGAAATAGAAACCGCCCTCCTTACTTATGAGAGCCTCCTGCGGGAAACCAATACCCGGATAAACCTCGTTTCCCGAAAAGACATAGAGGCCGTGCGGGAGCATCACATTTTGCCCTCTTTGCTTCTTTTGTGTTTGTGCCCCATAGAGCAGGGGGCGAGGGTGTTAGATCTGGGGACAGGCGGGGGACTGCCGGGCATACCGTTAGCCTTGGCTCGGCCAGACCTAAGGTTCCTTTTAGTAGATAGCATCCGAAAGAAAACCGAGGCCGTCCAACGGATGATAGCCGCCTTAGGCTTGACCGAACGGGTGCAGGTACAATGGACCCGAGCGGAAAACCTCCCAGAGCGTTTCCCCTATATTGTCGGGCGAGCCGTAGCCCCTCTGCCCCGGTTTCTCACTTGGGCTAAGCGCTTGCTTCTGCCGGGGGGATGGGTCTATTACTACACCGGGGAGCCTTTGCCTCCCATCCCACCCCGTTGGAAAGCCACCTATCACCCCTTCCGATCGGTAACAGACCATCCATATCTTCATACCAAAGGCATCCTATCTTTGCAGTATGCTTGAAGGGTATCTCCCGGCGCTGGTGCTGCTGGGGGTAGGGGTGATTCTCGGGATGGCGTTTGTCTTTGCGCCGGATCTCCTTGCCATGCGCCGCTCTAATCCCCAAAAACACATTCCCTACGAAAGTGGGATGGACCCCATCGGCCCCGAAAGGCCACGCTTCTCCGTGCACTACTACAAAGTCGCCATGATCTTCACCGTCTTTGATGTGGAGCTGGCGCTTTTGTATCCCTGGGTGGGCTTTTTCCCTGAGGATCCGCGATGGGCCCTGGGGGTGTTTATAACCTTCACTGCCGTGCTGGCAGGAGGGTATATTTATCTTTTGCAGGAGAAAGTTTTTGATTGGGCCCGAGAGGAGCTATAGGTATGGTGCGACCACTTCTAATCGGAGGCGAATGGGTGCCGAGCCGAGACCTTCGGCCAGTGTACGCTCCCTATGATGGAGAAATACTCGGAGAAGTAGCTTACGCCCAGGAAGAGCATATTGAGCGGGTAATTGCTCTACAAGGCACTGCGCAAGCCGCCGCCGCCCGCCTAAGCACAGGAGAACGCTACCTCATCCTGGATAAATTAGCTCAGCGCTTAGCCGCAGAAAAGGAAACGATAGCCCGACTCATTGCCCGGGAAGCAGCTAAACCCATCCGGTATGCCCGCGTAGAGGTAGAGCGCGGTTTACTTACTATTACTACGGGGCGCGACTTAGTGCGTACTCTGACGGGGGAGGTTTTGCCCGCAGACTTAAATGAGGCTTTACAGGGGCGGCTGGCCTTAGTCCAGCGCAAACCCGCCGGTCCTCTACTGGCTATCACGCCCTTCAACTTTCCGCTAAACTTAGTGCTTCACAAGGTCATCCCTGCGGTGGTAGCGGGCTGTGCTATTACGCTCAAGCCTGCGCCACAGGCCCCTCTTACCGCCTTCTGGGTGGCTGAAGCCCTCCTGCAAGCAGGATGGCCCCCACAAGCCCTAACCGTCCTCTTAGCGGATCCCCCTCTCGCCGAAAAGCTCGTGCGTAGCCCCGCCTTCCGCGTCTTCTCCTTCACAGGAAGCGCAGCCGTGGGCTGGCACCTCCAAACCTTAGCCGCCCGCAAAAAAACCCTCTTAGAACTAGGCGGCAGCGCCGCCGTCATCGTCCACGATCCCCCAAACTTAGAATCCGCCGCCCGCGCCATCGCCGAAGCCGCCTACCTCTACAGCGGCCAAACCTGCATTTCCGTCCAGCGCATCTTCGTCCAACGAAAACTCTATGCCGACTTCGTAGCCGCCTATCAAGCCGCCGTTCAGCAGCTCAAAGGCGGCAACCCCCTTGACGAAAACGTCCATTATAGCTCTCTCATAGACGAAAAAGCCTATAAGCGCATAGAATCTTGGCTTACAGAGGCCCGCTTAGGCGGAGCCCAAGACCTCTTACCCACCACCATGATCCCCGAAAAGCGCCTGCTGACCCCCGTGCTCCTAACCGATGTGCCCAGCGAATCAGCCCTCGCCCAAGAAGAAGCCTTCGCCCCCTACGCAGAAATCCAGCTCTACGACACCATAGACGAAGCTATCACCCGAGTCAATGCCTCCCCCTACGGCCTACACGCAGGCATCTACACTCAGTCAGAAAGCATCCTCAAAAAAGCCTGGGAGGAGCTGGAAGTAGGAGGCGTAGTCCATAATGCCCCCCCAACCCTCCGACTGGATCATCTCCCTTATGGAGGAGTCAAAGCCTCAGGCCTGGGCCGAGAAGGCGTCAAATACGCCGTCATGGAATACACCGAACCCAAAGTACTCCTATGGTAACACCCAGCGCCGACAACCTCGTGATTGCAGGAGAAGCAATTCCCAGCCGGCTCTGGATGGGAACCTCCCGCTACCCTTCACCCGAAGTGATGATACAAGCCCTGGAAGCCGGACAGGCCGGCTTAGTCACCGTCTCTGTGCGGCGCGTTGATCTCAAGCATCCTGAGTATACCTTTTTGGACCTTTTGATAGGAAAGTATCGGCTCTTGCCCAATACCGCCGGCTGTTATACGGCAGAAGAGGCGGTCTTTTTAGCTCGGCTCGCCCGCGAAGCCCTCCAAACTAACTGGGTCAAGCTGGAAGTCATAGGGGACGATCGGCTCTTATGGCCGGATTCAGAAGAGCTTCTTCGGGCAGCGCGTGAGCTGGTCAAGGAGGGATTCGTGGTCTTAGCCTATGCGCCAGACGACCCGATCGTGTGTCGTCGGCTGGCGGATATCGGATGTGCGGCCGTAATGCCCTTAGCTTCGCCCATTGGAAGTGGGCAGGGCATACGAGACGCCGAACGGCTCTCCATGATTCGGGAACTGATACCAGACCGACCCCTGGTGGTAGATGCAGGCATAGGAAGCCCAGCCGATGCCTGCTTAGCCATGGAACTGGGGTACGATGCCGTCTTAGTAAATACCGCCATAGCTGAAGCTGTACATCCTGTGCAGATGGCTACCGCCATGCGCCTCGCCGTAGAAGCAGGCCGTAAAGCCTACCTCGCCGGCCGAATCCCCCGCGTCTCTTACGCCCGCCCCAGCACCCCCCAACAAGGCCTGCCCTTTTAATACTAGCTCGATGCGAAGAGTTTCTGAATACGAGTCGATGGTATTTTTATGGGGCCGCCGCCCGC
>JAVVHK010000055.1:0-8443 GCA_032249525.1 Bacteroidota bacterium
GGGATTTATCCCCTTAAGTTCTTTTTTTCGGAGGGGATTCCTACGGAGAGCGGGGGGGAAGTGGCTAATAAGGCGGTCTGGAGCCATATGAAGGAATTGATTGCACAGGAGGATCCAGAGAGGCCTTATTCGGATGAGGCGCTAGTGAAACTCTTACGGGAGCGGGGGATTCAGGTGCAGCGGCGCACCGTAGCTAAATATCGGCAGCAGTTAGGTATTCCCACGGCGGCGGAGCGCCGCCAGCTCTACAAGCTGCGTTAAGCCCAATCTACCTTATCTTTGCTGAGTATGGCAAGAGGTAGCTCCTCCCTTCCCAAACGGTCGCTGCTGATTGGGCGGTCTTCCGCCTGCGATGTTGTTATTGATCATCCTGAAGTCTCGGGACGGCATGCTATCCTTTCCATTACACAAGAAGGCCTGTATGAAATCCAGGACATCGGCTCCAAAAATGGAGTCTATGTCAATGGCGAGCGTGTGATAAAGAAAGTCCTTAAGGAAGGTGACAAAGTGGCATTAGGTTCTTATGAGCTGAACTGGCTCAGTATCCTCAAAAATCCTCCCGCTCCTATGGGAGGGAGCGATAGCCCCACTCGCCTCACTCGGGCTTCCTTTCAGGGAAAAAGTGTGCTTCGTACGATAGGGTGGGTGATTCTGGCCGTTGTTGTGGCTTTTTTGATATTGTGGTTTGGGGTGCGGCCCTTTATCGCGGGTTTAGCTGAATGAGTGTGAAAGCCGAGTCGTTTACCCCTCAGACCCTCTGGGAGAAGTGCCTACAAGTTCTTCGGGAAAATGTGGGCACTTCCACAGTAACGATGCTTTTCCAGGCCGTCCAACCTCTTTCTATTCAGGACGATGTTTTTACTATCCGGGTGCCCAGCCAGTTTTTTTATGAGTACATTGAGGAGCACTTTTCTCGGCTTATTGTGCAGACGCTACGGCGGTATTTAGGCCCCAAGGCCCGTTTAGAGTATGAGGTTCTCACTACCTTAGAGGCGCCCACGAATCTGCCTTCGCAGAGCGGTCCCTCGCCTACCATTTTGCCGGGACTTCGCTCCCGCCAGAATTTCCCCACGAACCTCAATCCTAAGTACACTTTTGAGAACTTTATCCCGGGCCCTTGTAATCAGCTGGCCCGTAGTGCGGGCATGGCGGTAGCTCAGCGCCCCGGTCAGACCGCCTTTAACCCCCTCTTCATTTACGGGGAGGTCGGCCAAGGCAAAACCCATTTAGCCCACGCCATCGGTAACTACGCCCGCCTCCTGCATCCCGATAAAACGATCTGCTACTTAGATGCGGACCGGTTTACCCAGCAATACGTAGATGCAGTTCGCTCCAAACAGATCAGCGCCTTCCTGAGTCGCTTTCAAGAGCTGGACATCTTCCTTTTGGATGATATTCAGTTTCTGATTGGCCGGGACTCCACGCAGGATATTTTCTTTCATATCTTCAAGAGCTTACACGAGGCGGGGCGGCAGCTGGTGATCACGGCTGATGCACCGCCCCACGAGCTGCGGGGTCTGGCTGAGCGCATTACCTCCCGTTTCTCCTGGGGATTGGCAGCCCAGCTCCTCCCCCCAGATTACGAAACCCGCCTCAAAATCCTCCAGTACAAAGTCCGTCAAGAAGGCTTAGACATTCCCGAACCTATCCTCCAATACCTTGCCGAAAACATCCAGTCTCACGTGCGCGACTTAGAGGGCGCTCTCATTCAGATCATGGCCGAAGCTTCCATCAACCGCCGGGAGATCAACTTAGCTTTGGCCCAAGAGGTGGTACAACGTTTTCAGCCTTACCGCAATCGGGCTGTTACCATCGAGCAGATTTTGCAGGTGGTTTCTGATTACTTCCGCATTCATCCTGAGGAGCTGCGGGGCAAATCCCGCCGAAAAGAAATCGCCTACGCCCGCCATATAGCCATCTACCTTAGCCGCAAACATACCCAGCATGCCCTTAAAGCCATTGGCGAACGTTTTGGCGGACGCGATCACTCTACTATCCTCCACAGCATAGAATGGGTAGAAAGCTACCTCCATACCAACCGCGACCTCCAAAAGCATGTCCAAGAGCTGGAGCGCATCCTTTTTAGAGGCCCTTAGTCGGTGGGGCGACCTCCAAGGCGAAGCCCCTACTTACACCCTCTATCTTTCCAGACCCGCTGATTGGTCCGCTTTAGCCGCCTTTCTCAAAGAAGAAGGTGCCGTGGATATGCTCCTTCTTTTGACGGCCACCCATGCCCCTCCTCACTACCTTTTGCGATATGACCTGCGTAGCCTGCCTTATTTGACGGACATAGCGGTGAGGTTCAGTATCTTAGAGACGGAGGCGGTGCCTTCGGTGGCGGGGATTTGGCCGGCGGCTCTCTGGCACGAAAGAGAAGCCTACGACCTCGTAGGCGTGCACTTTGCAGGGCATCCCGACCTGAGACGCATCCTACTTCCCCATGACTGGCTCGGCCATCCCCTCCGAAAAGACTACACCGCCCCAGACCACTATCACGATATCCCTCTCTACTTTACTCCGCCATCCACCGTATAACTCCACATGCCTCGCCGGTATGACCAGCATTTTTTGCGGGATGAAAACATCGCTCGCGCGATTGCGGAGGCGGCGCAACCCCACCCCGACGAGACCCTCCTAGAAATCGGCCCTGGCCTCGGCATCCTCTCTCAGTACCTCCTACGCTACCCCAACCCCCTCATCGGCATAGAAATAGACCCCCGCCTCCACGAAAAACTCGTTGAAAACTATCCCAGCGCTACTTGGATCAGGGGGGATGCCTTAGAGATCCCATGGCCAGAAAAGCCTCTCTATCTGGTGAGCAATCCGCCCTATAGTATCTCGGGGCCGTTTCTGATGCGGGTTTTGGAGCATCGGGCGTGGATACGGGGCGGTGTGCTCATGCTACAAAAGGAGGTTGCCCAGCGGCTGTATGCCCAGCCGGGCGAAAGGCAATTTGGGCGGTTATCGGCGCTCTTTCAGGTGGTGTATCAGGTGGAGCGGCTGCGTGTGGTACGACCGGGAAGCTTCTCCCCGCCGCCTAAGGTGCTCAGTGAAGTGATTCGTTTTACCCGCTTGCCGCAAATCCCGCTAAAAGACTGGCCTTCTTTTGCTGCCATTGTGCGGGCGGCTTTCCGACAGCCCCGCCAGACCCTCGGCCGAAACCTGCGTAGCGCTAACCTGCCCTGCCCCCCGCACTTAGCCTCCCTTCGGCCCCACCAAATACCCCTGGACGAACTCATAGCTTTGTGGCGATGGCTTTCGGACCTTTCCAAGTCATAGATCCCCTCTCTCCCTGGCATCAGCAAACGGTATTTTTGGAGGTAGAGGCGGGTCTCCTAAAGGCGATTACCCCTACCCATGAGCCAGCCCAGGCATACCTGATTCCCGGCGGGATAGACCTCTTAGCTTGGACGCGCTGGCCTCACGATCCGCGCGCCGAAACCCTTGTAGAGTTGGGCACGCGTCTTTACAGGGCTGGCTATACCGAAGCCCTCGTAGCTTCTCCCCTTGGCTGGACCGACCCCGAAATGCTGGCCTCCCTCACCGCCGAAGCTCAGCATAGCCCCATTTCGCTGTACCTCCTGGCGAGCTTTTGGGAAAAAGACCAAATCGCCCCCCTCCAAAGCCTGCGGGCCGCAGGCGCCTGGGGATGGACCCTTCCCCTCCTAACCCCCATTCCCTGGAAAGGCCTTTTAGAAACGCTGAGCTACCTCCGCTATTTGGGTGGGCCGGTGTTTCTTTTGCCCTTCTGGGAGGCCGCGGCTGAGGAGATAGGAGTCTCTCAAATCCCCCTCCTAGCCTTATCGGGCTGGCGAGGGACGCCTCCCTTCGCCGAAACCTTAGCCCTTCGCCTCTTAGCCGAAATCCATCGTCAGGCTGGTGGAGAGCTTTATGTAGGTCCTCTCACCACCCGATTTAGCCCAGAAATCGCCCGTGCCGAAAACCTCAATGCCTTCACCGCCCTGCCGTATCTCTTATTTTCTGCAGAACGCCTACTCTCTTACGACCCAGTGTGGAAATTGCATCCCCCTTTACAAGACCCGGCTGATCAAAAAGCCCTATGGGAGGCACTCAGGCAGGAGGGGCTTTTCCTCATCGCTTCTTATCATGAGTCTGTACCTGCCGAGGAGAAAAGCCATCCCTGGGCTGAGGCTATGCCCGGTATGGCCACCTTACCCGAGGGGCCGGCGCTATTTTTCTCTCTGGTAGAGGAGATGGGGCTTTCCTTAGCACAGGCAGTAACAGCCTGGGCCATCCGCCCGCGACAAAGTTTAGGACTGGAACGCCCTACTTTGACTTTGGGGGCTCCTTTGCGCTATGTCCTTTTAGAGCCCCTCTCCCAGCCCCTCTCATGGCAGGGACTCAAGCAGCGCTACACCCTACGACCTCTGACCCCACCCCTCTCCTAAAATACCTTACTCGCTTAGCGAATAGCCAACGCCTCTTCCCCCCCCTTGCATGTGTCAAAAAAGTCGTATCTTCGCCTCGATATGCGGTACATCATATTATCCCTTATCGGAGCAGCCCTGGTATACGGGCAATGTAACATGTGTACGCCTGACCCAGCCCAAAGTCCGACACCCTATGGATTCAATCCCAGCGTCCTTCGGCTTCCCCCAGCTAAAGACACCAGCCTAACGATCTATTTCACCTTCCCGGACCAAGTCCAGCAAGGGAATCTCACTGTTTACCCCAACTACGCTATTTGGGTGGACTCGCTGCGGCTGGACAGGGGGCTGATTACGGATCAAGCCGGTAATCCTTTTGCGTACAATTCTTCTAATCCTGCGGCAGGTCCCATCCATTTTGATCAGATGCACCGCTACAAGCAGTGGGGGAGTGGGGCGACAGACTATGCGAACTTTATCGTTTATCAGAATCCAGGCACGTCGGCAGGTCCGGCGGGGCAGACGCCACCCATCGGATGTGCCCGTGTCTGCATTCGTACCTCCGCTACCGAAGGTAGCGATACGCTGCGGGTAAAAGTTCGGGCTTTCATTCCGGCTTTCGGCGACGCAGATGGTAAAGACACGAGTAACCTCAGACCCGTTCTCTTAGGGAATAATGCCTGGCTTGATACGGTCTTTCGGTATGCTGTGGTTATCTCATCAGCGCCTGCCTCGCTCGGTCGTGGGATGAGTGCTATGTATGCCTTTCGTCCTGTGAGCAATCCTGCTTACCGAGAGGCTGTCGTGACATATACGTTACCTCAGCCGATGGCTGTGCGTCTACGGGCTTACACACTGGATGGCCGGGAAGTGCTTCTTCGGGACTTAGGCCTCCAGCCGGCTGGCACCTTCCAGGAAACGCTGAACCTGCCGGCAGGACAGTACTTCCTCCGCTTAGAGACGCCATACGGCCTCTCCGCTACTCGCTTGACCGTGATAGAATAAAGGCGGCATTTGGTCGGAGATATTTTGTGCGGGGCCTGTCGGGAGGCAGGCTCCGCTTTTGTTATTTTTCTAGTGGGGTGCTGTACTTTTGTTTGAGGACGTGATGCAGGTGGTGGGCCTTCTAAGCATATCGGCGGCGTGGGTAGGCGCCTTGTGGGGGAGCTATGCCTTCTGGCAGAGCCGAGATAACCCTACCTGGAAAAAAGCAGCCTACGGCGCCTGGATAGTTCATAGCTTGGGCAGTATGGGGGCGCTGGGGCTACTTTTTTATATTTTGCTGGCGCATCGGTTTGAGTTTTATTATGCATGGGCGCATGGGTCTAAACTTTTGCCCACTGCCTATACATTGGCAGCCGTTTGGGAAGGGCAGGAGGGTAGCTTTCTGCTTTGGGTTTTCTGGCAGGTGGTGCTGGGGTGGGGGGTAATAGCTTGGCGCCGCCCCTGGGAAGAAAAAGCATTTGTGCTCGCCGGACTCTCGGCTTGGAATGCTTTTCTTACCACTTTTCTTTTGGGTGTAACCCTTCCGCGCTGGGTGATGGGCTTAGTGGCAGGTGGGGCGGCTTTTTTCCTTGTGGGTGGGGGGATGGCCCTCCTTTGGCGTGTGCTGGGGGGGATAGTCCTGCTTTTAGCAGCTGCCTTTCTGCCGGTGGGGTGGCTCGTAGGTTTGGGAGTGAGTCTCATAGGCATGGGTATATGGCGTCGGTGGCCTCTGAAAGCGGTGCTGACAGCGGTGGGCCTCCTTTGGCTACCGCTCTTTGGCGAGCAGATAGGAAGCTTCCCTTTCTTATATCTCTGGCAGGTAAAGCCTGAGGTGCCCGCAGGCTTTATCCCTGTCGACGGCAATGGCCTCAATCCCCTGCTCCAAAGTGTATGGATGGTCATCCATCCTCCCGTGCTGTTTCTGGGTTATAGCTTGGCCCTTTTGCCCTATCTCCAAGCGCTGTATGGATTGGCTCACCCAGAGCGGCTGGGCGCGCTAAGCAGGTCCCTCTTGCATTTCACCTGGCTGGCGGCAGCGGGATTAGGGGCGGGGATTGCCTTAGGGGCCCTTTGGGCCTATGAGACGTTAAACTTCGGCGGCTACTGGAACTGGGACCCCGTAGAAAATGCCTCCCTTGCCCCCTGGCTGGTGCTTATTGTAGGCGGGCATTTCATCTGGTTATATCGGAGAACCCGCGCGCATCAGACTCTCGCGCTCTTTTTTTCAGCGCTGGCCTGGCCGCTGGTTTTGTATAGCGCCTACCTCACCCGAAGCGGCGTCTTAGCTGAAAGCTCCGTGCACAGCTTTACCGACTTGGGTTTAGGGGGCGGACTGAGCTATGGTGTCTTGCTTGCGCTGGTGGGGCCTGTTTCCTGGGGCCTTTGTAGGATGCGGGGTTTCACCTTTTCGTTGGCTTCCATTTCTCGCACGGCGCTGGGTCTGGGTGCCCTGACTTTTTTGGCGATTGCGGGGATAGTTTTGGGGCTGACCTCCTTGCCCGTACTTAATCTTCTTTTCGGTACTCGGTTGGCTTTGGGGCGGGAGGTTTTGCGGGTGTATTATGAGGCGGTGGCGCCTCTGACAGCTATGGGGCTTTTTCTGATGGGGTATGCTTTCATGTCCGCTTGGCGCCGTAAGGGGTGGCATTGGGTAAGTTTTATGAGTGCTCTGGTTTTGGCTGGGGTAGTGGGACTTTTGTGGTATGAAGGATGGGACTTCGTGTATCATGGGGTTTATCGGGAGGCTTTGGAGCGGTTTTCGGTGGAGAGTTTGCGAGCGGCCCTATTTTTAGTGGTGGATGATCTGGTTTTGGGGGGGGCGTTGGCGGCGATAGGGGGGGCGCTGGCTGTGCTGTGGCCGTTTCGGCGGGCTTCGTGGCCGGGGGTTCTGGCCCATGTGGGGTTTGGCCTCATGATAATAGGCGCGCTTTTTTCCAGTGGTTATCAGAAGGTTCTTAGTGTGCCGATTGGGATAGGCGGGGCGGGCGAAGGAGACAACCTCCTGATTCCCAAAGGGGCGAAAGTAGCGGCCTTAGGCTACTGGGTACGTTATGAAGGGCTTTTGCAGCCCATGCCGCCCTTGTCGGAGTTTCGGCCCGTGCTTTCACAGGCGGGGCAAACCCTTTGGCGCTTCCGGGATAGTCTGGGGTATGCCTACCAGATATGGCTTCCTGACCAGCTTTTCGCCGAGAGCCCAAAGCCCGTAATCCCCGTCTCTACCCGACCTCAGGTGCGCTTCATTGAAGAAAACATTGCTATTCTCCCCGTAGAGCCTGCGGATAATACCTATCGCTATGAGGTGGTGCTTTTGCCGTATAAGGACAGCCTAAGGGCCTATCGTCTCCTGCTTTTAGCCGACCTTAGCGAGAAGACGGGCCTTTTAGCGCACCCTGCCCATGTGCGTTTTTGGCATGGGGACCTTTATGTACATCTAACGAGTCTGCCGAAGGTGGAAGGCCCCCCCATAGCCGTGCAGCAATTAGCTTTAGGCATTGGAGATACAGCCCACTGGGAAGAGGAAGGGCTTAGTTTTTACTTTGAGAAGCTGACCGAAGTGGAAGGAGCGCCGCTTCCTACCTATCATGCGTGGATACGGTTGTGGCGCGGGGCTTCGGGGTTGTACCAGCGGTTTCCCGTGCGGTTTCTGCTCCAAGAGCGAGAGCTGGTAACGCCGCCCACATCGGTCCCTGCTTATGGCCTGAGCCTGGAGATTGCGCGTATAGACCCCAAAGCTCGGCAGGTATATTTCCTTGTCAAGAAGCGCCGCAGTCCCGATGCCTTCATAGCGGTGAAGATTCTATACAAGCCGCTGATAAGTCTTCTCTGGGGGGGTATCGCTCTGATGCTGATCGGCCTGGTGGGGGCGGCTTGGAGGCACCGGCTGTAAACCCGCGCTCAGTCTCATCTTAATCTTAATCTCAACCTGCTTCGCGGCGGGATAAATCCCCTCTGCCATGGCTGAAAGGCTCTATGTTGACTGATATCATTTTGAGGCCAAGGCTTTCTTAATGTGGAGAGGAGATGGGCACGTCCTCACAGTGGCGGGCCCCGCCCCAAGGGGGCGGGGCCCC
>JAVVHK010000056.1:0-8289 GCA_032249525.1 Bacteroidota bacterium
GGCCCAACGCCCCAGCCACAGCCCCCCCACTATCGGACACCCGAGACGAACAAAACGAGCCCCCCCCTGCGCCACCCCGAAACAACCTATCACCCCCGCCGCCGCCCCCAAAAGCCCCCGCATGGGGAAAGCCCCCACCAGCTTCCGCCGCCCCAAGCCCACCGACACCCCCACCATACCCCCATACGCCAGTAAAGTCGTAACCGCACAAGCCCCATACCCATACCGAGGAATCCCGTACCAGTTTCCCACCACCGTAATCAGACTCCCCAACCCCGTAATCAGAAGACCAACATCCGGTTTTTCTTGGAGTTTGTACCAAACGGAGGCCTGAACCAGCGACCCCATGAGAAGATTCGCAAAAAGAAGGATAGGAATAACCCATAGCGCTTCCCAATAGGCAGGCGGAAGTAAGGGAGCTGGTAAAAGGCCGCCCCACCGGGTAGTGAGAAGCGGCTCCGCCCAAATAGAAAAAACCAAGACCCCCGCCAGCCCCACTAAATGAAACGCCTCCCAGCTGCGGGCATAAAGGCGGGTATTCCCCGCAGCTTCCCGAAGGAAAAGCGGCTCCGCAGCCAGCCGATACGCCTGTACAAAAAGCGCCAATAAAGCCGCCACCTTATAGGCTGCACTGTATAGCGCATTATCTACGCGGCTATATTGGGGCAGGATGACTCGGTCCAAAACATCGTTAGTAGCCCCCAAAAGCCCCATAAGAGCTAAGACAACCCCATACCGAAAAAGGGTATAGGAAGAAGGCGTAGCTGGGGTCGGCCTTTCCGAAAAGGGGCTCCAAGCCAGAGCCCAGAATAGCTTGACGAGGGAAGCGATCAGATTAGCTAAGAGAATGAAGGAGAGACCCCAGCCTTTCCATCCCACGCCGTAAAGGTTGAGGCCAATCAGAAGCGCTACATGGGTCATTTGGATGGCGGCATAGCGCATAGGAGCCCCTATGGCACGCTGGTGGGTAATAGCCAAACCTGCCCAAGCATCCACCGTCCAAATAGCTATCGTGAGCCATAAAAGTTCTTCCCGACCTTTATACCCTATGGGGCCGCTTAGCCAGGGAATCGATAGCGACAAAAGGCCGCTCAAACAAAGACCTGTTCCTAAGGTGATGAGAAAAGCCCGGCGGAAGGTCCCTGCCCCTCCATTCCGCCCAAAACGCAGATAAGCCGTTTCCATGCCTAAGCTGGTCAAAATGGTTCCAAAGGCCATATACGCATAGAGTTCACTCATGCGGCCAAAGTCTTCCACAGGCAGCCGATAGGCATAGAGCGGAGTAAGCAGCCAGTTGAGAAAGCGTCCCAGAGCCGTCGTCAGCCCGTAAATGAAGCCATGATACGCTAATCGCCGAAGCACGCCCCAAAGAAACAGGAGCCAACCCTTTCCGTATAAAATGGATAAGCCCCCCATAAGGGGGGCAACCCAGACCATCCCGCAAAGACCCGACTCTCTCGTAGCTTATTAGAACCGGATCCGGAGTCCGCCACCTACATCTACTTTCAGCCCTTGGTCGGCGAGGGCTTTGACTCCTTGCACTTGGGCAAAGGCTTCCACGGGACCGAGCGGAAGCAGAAGTCCTCCCCCAGCTACCCCCTGAATCGCCGTTTGACCGCCCTCCACCTGCTGCATCACACGCAGACCTAAGTCTATGTAGGGCTGAATAGGAGAACCCCGCCGATAGCAGGCCCCACTCCCACAGCCTCCACCCATCTCAAAAAGATGTTGGAAGCTTAGCCCAGCTACGTAGCTACGAGCAGGTCCCAACCCCCCTATCAGAGCAACCGAGAGATAAGGGCTATCCCCTAAGCTAAAACGGGTGCTCAGAGCTTTTATGCCGTCCTTAGAGATGTAGCCGCCTATCGCTTTGCTACCTTGGGCGAGCGAGACGCTCAAGCCCAGCATCAGTCCTAGGATTTTTAGCTCGTAACGCATAACGCTATTTATACGCCGAGGGGAGGGGGGAGAGTTGCAGGGAAGTCTAACAAAGGGTTTGGGTAGGAAGTGCTCGGCTGGTGCGAGTTTTCGCCTACTTTTGTGGTATGCCAGAAGCGTACCTTGTGGCGGGTTATCGCACCGCCGTCGGAAAAGCTCCGCGGGGAAAGCTCCGCCATATGCGTCCAGACGACATGGCCGTAGCCGTGATTGAACGAATCAAGGCGGATTTCCCCCAAATCAACTTCTCTAAGGAAATAGATGATCTCATCTGCGGCAATGCCATGCCCGAAGCGGAGCAAGGACTGAACATGGCCCGCTATATTGCTCTCAAGGCCGTAGGAAAAGAGCTACCTGCGGTTACCATCAATCGGTACTGTGCTTCTGGGCTGGAGGCCATAGCGATGGCCGTAGCTAAAATCCGAACAGGAGATGCCGACGCCATTCTGGCAGGCGGCACCGAAAGCATGTCTTTAGTCCCCATGGGAGGGTGGCGCATTGTACCCAACTACGAATATGCCTTGCATGCCCCCGACTGGTACTTCGGCATGGGCATGACCGCCGAAGAAGTCGCTAAAAAATACGGCATCACCCGCGAAGAGTCCGATGCCTTTGCCCTCCGATCCCATCAACGAGCCCTGGCCGCCATCGCCGAAGGCAAATTCAAAGATGAAATCGTCCCTCTCTCCGTCTCAGAAATCACCGTCCAAAATGGAAAGAAAGTTACGCACACCTTTGTGCATGATACCGACGAAGGGCCGCGCCCCGATACGAGCTTAGAGGCCCTGGCTAAACTCAAGCCCGTCTTTGCCGCTAATGGACTGGTTACAGCTGGGAATTCCTCCCAGACTTCGGATGGGGCCGCCTTCGTGCTGGTAGTAAGTGAAAACTTCCTCAAGCGGCATAATCTTACGCCCATTGCTGTTTTGAGGGGGTATGCTGTCGCAGGGGTAGAACCCCGCTACATGGGAATCGGTCCTGTGGAGGCTATTCCTAAGGCTCTCAAACGTGCAGGACTTTCCCTTGCGGATATAGACCTGATTGAGCTGAACGAAGCCTTCGCCGCGCAGAGCCTGGCGGTGATCAAATTAGCCGAGCTTCCCGAGGACAAACTCAATGTCAATGGAGGGGCTATTGCCTTAGGGCATCCTTTGGGCTGTACGGGAGCTAAGCTCACCGTGCAGATTCTCAACGAGCTACGGCGTCGCGGGGGGAAATACGGCATGGTAACTGCTTGCGTAGGGGGCGGCCAAGGCATAGCCGGCATATTTGAGCGGCTAAACTAAGACGTTCTCATGGCGGACCGAGTGCGGTATCGCCTGCGCATCTACGGAAAGGTACAAGGAGTCTTCTTCCGGAAATACGCCCAGATGACCGCACAATCGCTGGGGTTAGGAGGCTTTGTACGGAATGAGCCTGATGGCTCTGTTTATGCAGAAGTAGAAGGCCCCCCGGAGGCCGTAGAGAACTTCGTAAAGTGGGCGCATCGGGGATCCCCTGCCGCAAAGGTAAAACGCGTGGAAGTGGAGAGGGGCCTAAAGCCCCTCCACGAAGAAACTTTTTCCATTCGCTAAGCTGGAGAAAGCCCCTTATACCTTCCGATAGCGGACGGCAAGCTTGAGCTCACCACAGTTAACATTTGTTGCACAATCCCCACCAATTACTACCCTGTAGGAGCCACCATTTCTTCTCCCTCTTACATCGTAGGTGTAGGTACCGGCTGGAACATTTGCATCGCGAGCGATGATCACGAGAGGATACATATCGGTAACAGTGCCATCTCTGTTATTGAGCTTACCTCGGTTGAACCCACCTAATGTGAGCCAGGCCCCATTTCGAAAAACGGCCACATCCACAACGGCCCAGTCAGTGCTTGTACTACCACCATCTATCAATATGCCTGCCTGTGCCCATATCTCCACATCGGCTACGAAGCCAGGGGGTACGGTAATAGTCTGGGAGAGGCCGGGGAGAATTTGCCAGGTCGTATTATTGGATGTCACGGAGCCTGTCCCTGAGCGGTGATACCATAGGGTGACCTCGCCCACATTGAGGCTGACCCATCTCGGCGCCGCGGAGGTACCAGCGTTGTAGTAATAGCCTACTCCCCATGGTAAGGCCGCATTCGTGTTATACACCAGCAGGCTCGTAGCAGGATTAGGAATAGTCGTGGCATCTGTAACACTGGTCAGATAAACCCGCGGAATGAGCACCCCCTGGTTAGTAGAACTCACCTCTAAGCGGGCTGAGGCATCAGGGCTGCTCGTCCCGATTCCTACGCTTTGCGCCCATAAAAGACTTCCCAGCAGCAGGCCTTTCATCCCAAAGTTTGTCCAGTACGTTTTCATAAGCGTATCAGGTTTTGTGGTTTATTCGGGTTTGGTGACTTTTTCAAGGGCAGGCTTGAGCTGTCCTTCCGTAGAGGGGTGCTGGGGCTGTGGGGAGGTTTCGTCCTGAGGGGTTGGGGCGGAGGGAGCTTTTTCAAGGGCTGGGGAGAGCCGCCGCATAGTGGAGGGGGGCTCGGGCTGCTGCACAGGCTCAGGCGCACCTCCTGCAGGCTCCAACGTCGTGTTTTTGTCCAGCAGAGCGTGCCGTTGTCGCGCTTTGATAGGGGCCTGGGCATATCCTAAGCTACGCAGCAGGAGCAATCTACCGATTACGAAGAATTGCCCCATAGTTTTTCTAACATGCAAGGGCTTCCCAAAGGTGGGGAGAGAGCTACTCTGATGAGGGGGGATTTAGGTGGGGATTGCCTAATGCTTACTTTTGTACATGCCGCGGGCAGTGATTACGGGAGTTGGTATGTATGTTCCTCCTCGGGTGGTGAAGAATGAGGAGCTGACGCGGTACTGGGATACGAGTGATGAATGGATTGTAACGCGGTCGGGTATTCGGGAGCGGCGCTGGGTGGAGGAGCCGGCCAGTACGGCGGAGCTGGGGTATTACGCTGCGCAGGAAGCTCTTCGGCAAGCGGGGCGCCAACCCCAGGACATAGACCTCATCATTTTTGCGACGCTCGGTCCGGATTTGTACTTCCCTGGGAGTGGAGTGCTCTTACAGCATCGGCTGGGTTTGGAGACGACCCCAGCGCTGGATATTCGTCAGCAGTGTTCGGGGTTTGTGTATGGACTCAGCATTGCGGATCAGTTTATTCGGACGGGGCAATATCGGTGTATTCTTTTGGTGGGGGCGGAGATTCAGTCTACTTGGCTTGATTACAATCCGGAGGGGCGGACGGTAGGGGTGCTCTTTGGAGATGGGGCGGGGGCCGTGGTAGTGGAAGCCATGCCGGAGGCAGTTGGGCGGGGTGTGCTTTCTACGCACTTATACAGTCAGGGCGCTTATGCGATGGAGCTATGCATAGCGGAGCCCTCTTCAGCGACGCGGTCGCACCACCTGCCGGGAAGCTACGGGATGCGCCCCTACATGAATGGCCGGGAAGTCTTCCGCCATGCTGTTCAGCGGATGCAGGAGGCCATTCAGGCGGCCCTTCAAGCCCAGAAGTGGAAACCCGAAGAGGTAGATTTATATGTGCTTCATCAGGCGAACCTTCGGATTGTGCAGGCCGTAGCCGAGCAAATGGGCCTTTCAATGGAGGAGAAGTTCTTCAACAACATCCACAAGTATGGCAATACGACGGCGGCCAGCATTCCGATAGCTTTGTATGAAGCGCAGGCAGAGGGGCGCCTTAGGACGGGCGATAAAGTAGTGGTGGCAGCCTTTGGGGCCGGTTTTACCTGGGGGAGTGCAGCGCTGATATGGTAACTACAAACCAAGGAAGTGCCGAAGCAAATAAAAGATGGGTATCTGCGCTGCTATCAGCCCAGCAATCCAAAGAATGATGCGAACCTGCATTCGCCAAATATCCGCCCGCAAACGAGCCTCCGTCTCCTGCAAATGCAAAAGAAGCCGTTTCTCAGTCTCTTGAAGGGAGATTTTGAGCTTCTCTACTTCCAAGCGGTTGTTCTCTACATCGGCGCGCAGTTTTTCTATATCGGCTCGTAGGCGGGTGCTTACCTCTTGGATTTCTGCCCGAAGGCGAGCCTCCGTTTCTTGGATCTCCGCTCTAAGGCGCGCCTCAGTCTTCTGAATTTCTGCCCGAAGGCGCGCCTCGGTCTCTTGGATTTCTGTCTGAAGGCGAGCTTCAGTCTCTTGGATTTTTGTCTGAAGGCGCGCCTCAGTCTTCTGGATTTCGGCCCGAAGGCGCGCCTCAGTCTCTTGGATTTCGGCCCGAAGGCGCGCCTCAGTTTGAGCAATGTCTTTCTTGGAGCGGATGCGCAGTTTTTTGAGGTCGGATTTGGTGGCTGTTTCTTGAAGAGCATAGAGCTCTAGGAGAACCTCTACCTGGGCCTCGGCCTGCGCAGGCGAAAAGCCCGCTTCTTGGAGCCGCTTGACCAGGTGGAGCGTGTCAATGGGGAGGCGCGGCATCAAACAAAGATAATCCATCTCATGGGAAGAGAGGAGATTCTGGCAAGGGGCGCGTGATTTTCTGATCGGCATACTTTTGAGGCATGCTGGAGGGTTTTTTGTCGGCGCTTCGTCTGGAGGGAGTGAGCGAGCATACCCTAATGGCTTACGCGCAGGATCTAAGAGGATGGAGTGCTTTTTGCCAGAAGGAGTATGGTTGGGACCCCTTAGCGACAAAAGAAGCCTGGGCCAAGGTAGAGCCGTCAATGGTGCGGGCATGGCTCCGAACCTTTCGGCGGGCCATCACGCGCGCTCGGAAAGTAGCCGCCCTACGCCGCATGAACACCTATGTGAAGCGACTCGCCAAAGGCGCCGCCTGGACTTTTCTCATAGAGCCCGTTCGGGTCCTGCCCCCCCTTCCCAAAGCCCTTCCCAAACAAAGCCTCCTCGCCGCCTATAATGAAATAGACAAACTCGGCGATAATTGGCCCATTATCCGCGACCGGGTGGTTTTAGAGCTCTTATATGGACTGGGGCTGCGCCGCAGCGAAGCCGCTCATCTCCGCATAGAGCAGGTGCATTTCGCCCTAGGACAAATCCACATTTTAGGTAAGGGGCAGCGCTGGCGAGTTTTGCCCCTATATCCTCGGCTGGAAGCCCTTTTGAAGACCTATCTCAAAGCCCGCGCGGAGCTTAGCCCTACGCATGCCTACCTGCTTTGCACAGATAAAGGCGACCCCATTTATCCTAAGCTCATTTATCGGATTGTACGACGGTATTTGGGTACCCACCCGCATGCCTTACGGCACAGCTTCGCTACCCACCTTTTAGACGAAGGAGCCCATGTAGAAGGCGTGCGCGAACTTTTGGGACACAGTTCGCTGACCACCACGCAAAAGTACCTTGCCATCACCCCCTCTCAGCTCAAGGAAGCCTACCTCCAGTTCCACCCCCGGGCATGATGCGCTACTGGTACCTACTCAAACTCCTCTATCAGTGGCCTCTCCTCAAACAAATAACCCCCCACCGCCTAAGGCTCTTAGGGCACATCCTGCGAAACACCCCTACCTTGCCCCTTCAATTAGAGCCATCGCAGCCCGAAAGACCTATCTCCATCACCTTGCCCAACCTGTATGGCCTCCTGCTTCTGATGCATGCAGGGCTTAGGCCCAAAGTAGAAAAACCCGATGAACTCAGCTGGGAACTCGCGCCAGGACGATACTTCCATACCCGGCTCAGGCCCGGCATGGACCTCATGACCCTTTACGAGATTTTTGTACGGCAGGATTATGGCTCGGACTTTACAGGCAAAGTAGTTTTAGATGTAGGGGCATATAATGGTGATTCAGCTGTATTTTTTGCGCTAAGGGGCGCCAAGAAGGTCATAGCCTTAGAGCCCTATCCGCCCAGTTATGCCCTTGCCGAAGCTAACATCGCCCGCATGGGCCTAAAGGATAAAATCATCTTGCTCAAAGGCGCCTTAGGTGCAGAGGCAGGAGAAGCTACCTTTCGGGTGGCCTCAGCTGAACCCGACGCCAACACGCTAATGCCCACCCCCCTTACAAAGCGTCTGATTGCATTTGACGAGGTGATACAAGTGCCCGTCTATACGCTGGAAAAGCTTATGCAAGAATATGGTCCATTTGATTTTGTGAAGCTGGATTGTGAGGGGTGTGAGTTTGCCATCGTAGAGCGGGGGGCCGAATCTATTCTGACAGCGGTGCCTACTTGGCATATTGAGTATCATGCATCGCCGCAGCCGTTGGAGAATCGCTTTCGGGCCTTAGGGTTTCAGACCCGGCGGGTCAGGGATCGGTTTGGCTTGGGATACCTGTGGGTGTGGAAAAAGTAGAAGAGCGAAGAGGGAGTCAGGAGGGCGGACTTTTTTATAAAGAGTTTCTGAATGCGAGTTGGTGGTATTTTGTGGGGCCGCCGCCCGCCTTC
>JAVVHK010000057.1:0-8272 GCA_032249525.1 Bacteroidota bacterium
AACCCATCGCCCCTCCCCCAACCAGGCCACAGCATGGAGACTCCATTGCAGGTATGATACCTCTTGTGGTTATCTTTGTGCAATGGCTAAGGTCAAGGTGCGTTTGCCGGGGGGCCTCACCCGAGAAGCCATCCTCCAAGATTATCGCATAGCTCATATAAGTCGGCAGGCGAGTCTTTTAGGTCGGCGAGAAGTGCTTACAGGCAAAGCGAAGTTTGGCATTTTCGGTGATGGGAAGGAATTGCCTCAGCTGGCCATGGCCCACGCTTTTCGGCCGGGGGATTTTCGCTCGGGCTATTACCGGGACCAGACCTTCATGCTGGCGGCGGGTCTCCTGACCGTAGAGCAGTTCTTTGCTCAGCTTTATGCGGATACGAACTTGGAACGGGAGCCTGCTTCTGGAGGCCGCCAAATGAATAATCACTTTGCCACGCCCTTCTTAGATAAGTCGGGTCAGTGGCTTCCGCTGGCTCGCCTCAAAAACAGCGTCTCCGATGTTTCTCCCACGGCCAGCCAGATGCCCCGGCTCGTGGGCCTTGCTTGGGCCTCCGTTCTCTTTCGCCATATTCCTGAGCTGAGGGCTCTTACCGACCTTTCCCAGAATGGCGACGAAATTGCATGGGGCACTATTGGCGACGCCAGCACCAGCGAAGGGCTATTCTGGGAAAGTCTGAACGCCTTAGCCGTCTTGCAAGCTCCCGCTATCATAAGCGTATGGGATGACGGCTACGGCATTTCCGTCCCCGTAGAGTATCAGACTGTCAAAGCCAGCATCTCCGAGGCCTTAGCCGGCTTCCAAACCGACAAAAAACCCGGCATAGCGATTTATCGGGTTCGGGGATGGGATTATCCCGCTCTGGTAGAAACTTACCTCACCGCCGCCGAGAAAGTGCGCAAAACCCACGAACCCGCCTTGATTCATGTTACGGAGCTGACACAGCCCCAAGGCCACTCCACCTCAGGCAGCCACGAGCGCTACAAGCCCCCAGAGCGCTTAGCCTGGGAAAAAGAATATGATGGCCTCTATCGGATGCGCCTATGGCTCTTAGAAGAAGGCTTAGCCACAGAAGAGGAACTTCAAGCGATTGAGGCAGAAGCTCAGCGGGAAGTGCGAGAAGCCCAGAAGCGAGCCTGGGAAGCCTACCTGCGCCCCATAGAAGCCTTTCGTCAAAAAGCCGTGGCCGCCACTCCCCCCTCCCCCGAAAAAGAAGCCCTTCAAAAGCTCAAACCCGTTACCTATCGGGAGGTCTTTGAGATTTTGCACCGGAGTGTGCGGCGCTGGCGGGGTAGTCCAGAGGGAGAGGCCGTTCGGCGTCTATACCGGGAGTATTATCGGGAGCGCGAGCAGGCCTATGATACTTGGCTCTATCGGGGCACTGCTTTGCAGGTGAAGCCCGAACCAGCTGAGTATGCCCCAGATGCACCCCTCGTAGAGGGTTTCCGAATCATCAATGCCTGTTTTCGCGAAGCTATGGCTCGAGACCCGCGCATCGTGCTTTTTGGAGAAGATGTAGGCCGCTTAGGCGATGTCAATCAAGGGGCAGCTGGCTTGCAAGCCCTCTTTGGGGAACTCCGCGTAGCAGATACGGGCATCCGGGAAGCCACTATCATCGGACAGGGCATTGGCTTAGCTCTGCGTGGCCTGCGACCTATCGCAGAGGTGCAATACTTAGACTACTTACTCTATGCCCTCCAAATCCTGAGCGATGATGTGGCTACCCTAAGCTGGCGCACTGTCGGCCAACAAAAAGTTCCCCTTATTGTGCGCACCCGGGGCCATCGTTTGGAAGGTATCTGGCATTCGGGTTCTCCCATGCAGACTTTGCTGGGAGCTTTTCGGGGTATGTATATCCTGGTACCCCGCAATATGACGCAGGCAGCCGGTCTCTATAATACCCTCCTGCAAGCAGACGAACCCGCCCTCCTCATAGAGGTTCTCAACGGCTATCGCCTAAGAGAAGCCCTCCCTTCCAATATCGGCACCTTCCGAGTGCCTATTGGTCGGATTGAGGTCGTGCGCCCCGGCAGCGATGTAACCGTGGTTTCTTATGGTGCTACCTTGCGTATCGTCTTAGAAGCCGCCACGGCCCTACAAGAAATGGGTATCTCCTGCGAAGTGATAGATGCCCAGACCCTGCTACCTTTTGATGTAGAGGGAGAAACCCTTCGTTCTCTCCAGAAGACGGGCCGCTTAGTGATAGTGGATGAGGATGTTTCTGGTGGGGCCACGGCGTATCTTTTATGGCATATCTTGGAGCGGCAAGGGGGTTTTTACTGGCTGGAGGTGCCGCCCCTTACTATACCTGCCAAAGATCACCGTCCAGCCTATGGCTCCGACGGCGATTACTTCTCCAAGCCTAACCGAGAACTCATCATAGACCGTATTTACCACCTTATGCGGGAGATAGAGCCGAGCCGCTTCCCCCCTCTCTACGACGAATCTTGAGGCTTATATCCAGGGCCCGAGCGGAGTGGGTGAGCGACCCCGCAGACAAATAACGAGCCCCGGCCTCCGCATAAGCCCGAGCATTCTCCAGGGTAATACCGCCAGAGACCTCCACCTCTATCCGTCCCCCAATATACTCCACCGCTCGCCGCACCTGCTCCGGAGTAAAATTATCCAGTAAAAGCCGCTCTATCTCTCCCTGCCATTCCAAAGCCTGGGCAATCTCCCGAAGATTGCGCACCTCCACCACGATCGGTGCCGAAAGTTGGCGCGCTTTTTTGTATGCCACAACCTGGGCAATCGCTTTTCCCACGCCCCCCACTAAGTCTATGTGATTGTCCTTGATAAGAAACTGATCATACAGCCCGAAGCGGTGGTTGATGCCGCCTCCTAATTGGACGGCCCACTTTTCTAAGGCGCGCCAGAGGGGGGTGGTTTTGCGGGTATCCAGGATTTGGCAGCCCGTACCGGCTATGGCTTCCACATAAGCTCGGGTTAAGGTGGCTATGCCGCTGAGCCGCTGAAGGAGATTGAGCACCAGCCTCTCCCCAGTTAGAAGGGTGTATGCATTTCCATACACCTCAAATACCACCTCGCCGGGCTCTATGGGGCTTCCATCGGACTTGTGTAACTGTATCTGTACAGAGGAGTCAATCATTTTATACACCTTCTCCGCGATGGAAAGGCCGGCGATGATGCCTGTACTTTTAGCGATACAGGTGCCGTGGGCGGTATAGCTCGCAGCATCAATAGCTTGGCTGGTGATGTCGCCAGTAGTCCCTATGTCTTCGGCTAAGGCGGCTTGCAACAGGGTATCTAAGTCTAAGGGCACTCTCATATCCGACAAAATAAAAACGGCCCCTAAAAGGGGCCGCCACACACCAACTATGCGAGCCGTAGGGGCTATTCTACAGCTTCAAAACGGAGCTGCTCTACCTGATATCGTCCTCGCTCTATCCGCCCAAAGACACTTACATCCCATTGCTCACTTTGGGCATGGTAGGCGCCAATAGCGTATAAAACATTTTCGGAGCGACCCCGATGCATGAAGGTGAAGCCCCGAGGCGGGTGTGATTTGAAAAAGTCTTTTAGCACATACTCCGCTTGCGTGCGAGAATACATTTTCGCTTTGCCGCTAATAGCAATCTCCACAGGGTCATGCAGGTAGGGCAGTATTAGCTTCACTTCTCCCTTGCGAAGCCCTTGCTCTATTTGAGAAAGACTCTGCTCCGCCGTCTGAAAGCCTAATCCCACCCCCAATAGAATACCCATTAGTCCCCCTCTCAAAAGGCTTTTACGGCGCATGGAGAAAGAGGGGGCATAAATCGTGCCAACCCGAAGGGAAGCATTTATGGCGAAGTTGGCTACCTTTGCCTCGGATGCGGGCGGTGGATGAGTTATTAGCGCTTCGGGAGAAGGCCCGACGGGGAGGAGGCGAAAAAGCCCATGCCCGTCTCAAAAGTCAGGGTAAATGGTCTGCCCGGGAGCGTGTGGATTACCTTTTAGATAATCCGGCGGAGGCTATTGAGATAGGGCTATTAGCGGGGGAAGGGCTATATGAGGAAGTAGGCGGTTGCCCTGCGGGGGGGGTGATTGTGAAGATAGGTAAGGTTCAAGGCGTTCCCTGTGTCATCGTGGCGAATGACCCCACCGTCAAGGCAGGCGCATGGTTCCCCATCACCGCCAAGAAAAACCTTCGCGCTCAGGAGATTGCGATGCAAAACCGCATTCCGATCCTGTATCTTGTAGATAGTGCGGGGGTGTACCTTCCCATGCAGGATGAGGTTTTCCCTGATAAGGAGCATTTTGGGCGCATTTTCCGCAATAATGCGGTGATGAGTGCGATGGGGATACCGCAATATGCGGCTATTATGGGGCCATGTGTGGCGGGTGGAGCCTACCTGCCTATCATGAGCGATGAGGCTATTATTGTGGAGAAGACGGGTTCGGTCTTTTTAGCAGGGCCTTACCTGGTGAAAGCGGCCATCGGAGAGGAAACCGACGCGGAAACCTTAGGTGGGGCTTTTACCCATAGCCAAATTTCAGGGGTTACCGACTATCAGGCAAAAAATGATCAGGAAGCGCTGGATATATTGAAGCGATTAGTAGCGCAGACGCAACGGCGCAGTAGCTTTCGCTGGGACCGTCATGAGCCTAAACCCCCTGCTCGCCCCCCTGAGAAAATTCTGGAACTCCTCCCCGCAGACCCCACCCGCCCCTACAACATGTACGACGTTATTGAGAGCCTCGTGGATGCGGATTCCTTCACGGAGTACAAAGCAGGGTACGGCAAAACTATTATTACGGGTTATGCCCGCATAGAGGGTTGGCCCGTGGGCATTGTGGCCAATCAGCGCATGGTGGTGCGCTCTGGCCGCGGCGAAATGCAGTTTGGCGGCGTCATCTACTCGGACTCCGCCGATAAGGCCACCCGCTTCATCCTCAACTGCAACCAGAAACAAATCCCCATTATCTTCTTGCAAGATGTGACGGGCTTCATGGTGGGTACTCGGGCCGAGCACGGCGGCATCATCAAAGACGGCGCCAAAATGGTCAATGCCGTCGCTAACAGCGTCGTCCCTAAAATCACTGTCATCGTAGGCAATTCCTATGGGGCGGGCAACTACGCCATGTGTGGGCGGGCTTACGATCCACGGCTCATTGTAGCCTGGCCTACAGCCCGCATTGCCGTCATGGGAGGCACCCAAGCCGCCCAAACCCTCCTCCAAATCTATAAACGCGACCAAAAACTCTCCAAAGAGGAAGAAGACCGCCTCCTCCAAGAAATCCGCCAACGCTATGAAAAACAAATGAGCCCCTATTATGCCGCTGCCCGTATGTGGGTAGACGAAGTCATCCGCCCCGAAGAAACCCGAGCCTACATCGCCACCATGATTGAAGCCGCCGAATGGGGCTACGAACCCAAACCCTTCCCCCTCGGCGTCATTCAGACTTAAACCTTTGGCGCTGCGTTTGCACTTAGAAACCCAGCTATGTCGTCTTTTCAGAAAGCCTCCGAGGAGGAGCTAATTCAGGCCTTTGCTTTTGAGGAGACGAGGGAGGCGGCCTTTGAGGAGGTGGTGCGCCGCTATTACAGCCAAGTCCGGCGTTGGATTTATCGCTGGGTACAAAGTCCCGAAATAGCGGATGAGCTTACGCAAGAGACCTTTCTGGCGGCCTGGGAAAAGCTCCACGCTTTTCGGGGGGAAGCGAAACTCTCTACTTGGCTCTATACGATCGCTCGGCGGAAGGCCTTTGCTTATCTCCAAAAAGACCCTGTTCGTCAGTGGATACCTTGGCCCATTATGGAGGAGGGAGAGGTTTGGGACCCTGCTGCCGAAGCGGATGTTCCTTATGAGCGGCTTTTTCGGGAGCTGGAGGCGGTGCAAGCCACCCTCACGCCCATCCAGCAAAAAGTCTATCGCGCTGTCTGGGAGGAAGGCCGCCCTTATAAAGATATTGCTTCTGAGCTGGGCCTACGGCCTAATACTATCAAGGCCCATGTATACCACATTCGTCAGCGCTTGTGGAAGTTTCTGCGTCCCTGGCTGGGGGAAGATTAGTTGTACAGCTGCCACACAAACCCAAAGCTAAACGCTCGTCCTGGCACAGGATAGGGATAAGTCCAAAAACTGCCTGGCTGAAAAAGCCCTTCCATGAGGTGATCCACCCGCAGGTAAATATGGATTTGCCTTAGGCTAATAGTGAGAAACACATCCACCGCACTCCAAGCGGGCTGAAGCGGCGTGTGGTCCAAAGCCAGAAAAAGCCCGTAAGCGGGCTCATACTGCGGGGGTACAAAGGCACTACTGCCACGCAGCCGCACCCCTAAGCGGTATATGGGTGCAAAAGGAGGGATTTGCCAGCGGTAGCTCACCTGCACCCAACCCGCCACAGCCGGTATCTGACGAACCCACCACCGCAGGGTATCCGGCCCTACCGCCCGCTGAAAAAGAATGGCGGGATATACGCCTACTCGTCTTCTTTCCCAGGTGCCCGTAAGCTTCATCCCGTACCAGAAAAGCGGCACCTCCGGCTGAAGAGCCTGCGCACCCCGCAAAAGCAAAGGCCACCGCTGACGCAAACCCCAAAAACTTAGCTGAAAAAAGCTATACCCCAGCCCTGCCGCATCGCAGACGCTGGAAGATAGCGAAGGCGGCGTTTTCCCCGCAGAGTCTCGCCAAACAAGGGCATAGCTGGCGTAAAGAGATTCCGTATTACGGGACCGGGAAAGAGGATACGCCCGATAAAAAAACCACGGCAGCGCTTGACGACTATAATGAAGAGAAAACTCCGTGGCGAAGGGGAGGGAGATGCAGAAGGTACTCCGCAGCTCAGGGGGAGGGCTTTGGGGAGAGAACCAGTAGCGATAGAAGAAACTGAGATTAGGGATATAACGGCTCTTGGTGGCTGGGGGGGAAAGGTGGGCTTCGGCGGTGAGAGCCTGCTGGTCAAAGCTTTGCCAACCCGTCCCGCGCCCCCACCAGCGCAAAAGATGCACGGAAAGGTAGGTATATCCGCTACCCGCACGCAAGCCTATACGCTGCTCTTCACCAAAAGCAAAGCTATTCCAAGAGACCGTATCCGTACCATAAGGCGACATAGGGACCCGAGCAGGGCCGCCTCGCCAACCCCCATAAGTCTGACGAACCTGCGCTTGCAGGCCAATAAAATGCTTACTGCCATTCCAGGCTATTCCGCCCTCTACCTCCAAGGCACGATACCATACCCGCCACTGCCCATCAGTAAAACGAACGGGCTGACGCTCCTTCTGGAAAGCGCCCGCTAAGCCCTGAGCGGAGTCAAATACACTTCCTCCATTGATCTCATCGTATAGCTGGTTCCAGAAGACCCGGCTCAGGCCATATAGGTGCGTCCCTGCAGGCGAGCGGGGCCTGGTTTCCCCATGCAGCAGAAATCCAAAGCCATAGTGGTCAGTGGTTTGGCCGAGGTATTCGCCTGTGCGGGTGCGCCGCCGATAGAGGGCCCGAAATCCCGCCCGAGAAGAGAAATTCTGCGCATGATCCACCCGTAAGAGCTGGGTTCTGCGGCTGGATTGATCAAAACGCACCTCCGTAAAGGGCTTCTTTACAGACATAGGATAAAGGGCGGAGAGAATATAAGCCCTCTGCGAAGCCTGCCAAAGCGAAAGCTCCGAAGGGCTCCATTCCAGCGGCGCATAATAAGGCTTGAAGTAACTGAGCCGCCAAATCACCGCTGGTTCATTATCCAACTCGTCATAAAATGGGAGCTCAAAAAACGCCCCTCCCATAGAATCAAAGGGGGCTATCGGTCGCTTTATGGGATACTTCGGTAAAATAATAACCAGATGGGGGGGCAAGGTGTCAGGCAGGCTTCTCTTTTCCTTGTAGGTACTATCAGACGATTGCGGAAAGTAAATAACAAGGCTATCTACCCGCCCTTCCTTAGTCAAAGTATCTTCCTGTGCCTGCAAGCTAAGGGTCAGCAGGCACCAAAGGAGGGTGAGCCTTAAAGCGATCGCACTAATTCGGTAAATATCTGGGTGAGTTTAGGTTCGGCTTGATTGGCAACCCGGATGATTTCCTCTAAGGAGACGGGTTTGAGGTTGTCGGGGTCGCCTATATCGGTAACGATAGACATAGCGAAGACGCGCATGCCCATATGGTTGGCGACGATGCATTCGGGGACGGTAGACATGCCTACGACGTCAGCGCCGATAATGCGCAGGTAGCGGTATTCAGCGGCAGTTTCTAAGTTAGGTCCTTGGACAGCCGCATAGACGCCTTCTTGGACAGGAATGCCCAGATTCTGAGCAATGCTTTTAGCTTTTGCGATGAGGGTACG
>JAVVHK010000058.1:0-8239 GCA_032249525.1 Bacteroidota bacterium
GCTGGCCGCCGCCCAAAAAGAAAGCTTATGATGGGAAATGGTAGTAGTCGCTTTGTTTTCATGGATGGGTAGGGGGGTAGGCGAGGGCCTTTTCCGGGGGATTGAGGGGATGTGCCCTACTTTTGCGGCATGCGCATCCTAATGGGATTGATAGGATTTCTCTTGGCGCAGACTTTTACCCCTCGCCAGCGAGAAGTGGATATGGAGCATCTGACTTTGCGGGTACGTTTTGATGCCCCGAAGGGGGTGGTGTATGGGTTGGTTACCCATCGTTTTCGGGGAATACGTCCGGGCGTAGATAGCCTCATTTTAGACGCCATAAATCTCCAAATAGAGTCCATTACCTACCACGAGAAGCCCCTCAGCTACCAGTACGACGGGCAGAAGCTGATTCTACGCTTTCCCAACCCAATTCCGGTGGGGGCCCTGGATTCGGTAACCATTCGCTACATAGCCCAGCCCCGCAAGGGCATTTACTTCATTGGCTGGAAAGACCGGACGGGTCGGGCTCGCCGCCAAATCTGGACCCAAGGCCAGGGCACCGACCACCGCCATTGGATCCCCGCTTACGACGACCCCAACGACAAACTCATCACCGAAACCTACATCACCTTTGACAGCCGCTACCAAGTCCTCTCTAATGGCCTCCTCTTAGATACCATCCGCAACCCCGACGGCACCCTCACTTGGCACTACCGAATGCCCAAACCCCACAGCCTCTACCTCCTCATGATCGCCATCGGAGAATATGAAATAGAGGGGCGCACCACCAGCCGAGGCACCCCCATCCATCTCTACTACTATCCCGACAAACGCACCTGCTGCTTAGAACCTACCTACCGCTACTCCGTGGAAATGATGGAGTTCTTAGAAGACGAAATCGGTCTGCCTTTTCCCTGGCCGCAATATAGCCAGGTCCCCGTCGCCGACTACATCTATGGCGCCATGGAAAATACCACCGCGACCATCTTTGGAGACTTTTTCGTTGTGGATGACCGCGCCTTTTTAGACCGAAACTATGTAGAGGTCAATGCGCATGAGCTTGCGCATCAGTGGTTTGGTGATTATGTAACGGCCCGAAGTACGGCCCACATGTGGCTCCAAGAGAGCTTTGCTACACACTATGCCCGGCGCTTCATCGGGCATATCTACGGAAAGGATGCCTATGATTGGGGGCGCCGCACCGAACACAACCTCGCCCTCTCCGCCAGCGAAAAAGACAACCTCCCCGTCGTCCATCCCAACGCTGGCTACGCCCGCATCTATCAGAAAGGCTCTGCCATCCTGGATATGATGCGCCACACCTTCGGCAACGAAACCTACCGCCAAGTCATCCGACACTATCTCCAAAAGCACCCTTACGATGTAGTAGAGACCAACGACCTCTATCAGGCCTTCCAGGATGCAGCGGGCCTGAGCCCAGACTGGTTCTTCCAAGAGTGGCTCTATCGGGGCGGCGAACCCCACTACAAAGTCTCCTACGCCCCCATTCAAAAAGCCGGCAAAACCCTCACTCAAATCATCGTGGAGCAAATCCAAGACACGACTATCGGCCTTTTCAAGATGCCTATTCCAATTGTGGTGTATTATACGGATGGAAGTCGGGACAGCGTACGGCCATGGATCCAGCAGGCTCGGGAAGTAATAGAAATCCCCAACCCCCAGAATAAACCAATTGCTTTTGTACTTTTTGATCCGGGGGGGTGGATTCTCAAGCGGCTTACCTTTGAGAAAAGGCCAGAGGAGCTTTTTGCTCAGTTAGAGAAGGCGCCCGACCTTTTGGATAGGTACGATGCGCTGGTAGCTTTGCGGCGTCTGCCTTTAGAGGCAAAGCGCGAGGTGCTGCGGGCAGCTTATAAGCGGGAACGTTTCTGGGCCTTGCGGGCCGAAATCGTTGCTCAGCTCGCCAACGACCCCAAAAGCCAGGACTTTATCCGAGAAGCCCTACAAGACCCCCATCCCCAAGTGCGCTTTGCTGTCCTCGCTCATCTCAACCCCATTCCTTCCTCCCTCCTACCTGACCTGGAAAAACTCCTTCGGGACTCCTCCTACACGATAATCACGCTGGCTCTGGAGCGGCTAAGTGAGGCTTTTCCGAAACGAGTACCTGCTTTCCTTCAAGCGGTGCGCGGAGTAGAAGGCCATCCCGGCCGTCAGGTAGAAATCAAAGCCCTGGAAATCGCCGCCCGCACCGGCGACCGTACCGCTCTGGAAAAGCTCGTGGATTATGCCAGTCCTTCCTTTGAGTTTCGCACCCGCCAAAACGCCCTGCGCGCCCTCAAACGGCTCAACCAAATGCCCCCAACCCTCTTACCCCACCTCTTTGATGCGCTCCTGAGCACCAACACCCGTCTCGCTGCCCTCGCCCGAGAAATCACCGAATACTGGATGGAACAAACCCTTTTCCGGCAGGCGCTTCAAAACTACTATGAAAAAACCCCCTGGACCCCAGAAGAAAAGCGCCTGCTGGCCCCTCTCTTTGAGTACAGGCCGCCTACCTTCTATCAGCGCTCCTCGTGAAGTGGATCGTTCGGGTCTATGGCCTGCTGCAAGATCAGCATGGCCGCTATCTCGTTCTGGAAGAGTACTTTCGGGGCGGCTGGATCACCAAGTTTCCCGGCGGAGGCGTAGAGCCCCAAGAGGGCCTCTTAGAAGCTCTGTATCGCGAAATCAACGAAGAGCTGGGCCTGAGCGTGCAAAGAGCCGAACATTTTTATACCACCCACTTTTACCAGCGATCGTATTATCATGCCCAGGCGCGTCTTTTGGCAGTGTATTATCGGGTTTTTTGGGAGGGGGAGATTCGGCTTACTTCGCCGCGGCTGCGATTTTTTTGGCTTTTCCCCGAGCTAATGGCCTTGACTTTTCCGGTGGATCGGTATGTCCAGCGCCTTTTGATGGGGGAAGCACCTGCCGAATAGCGACTAAGCGGCTTTTCCAGTGGGGGTCATTGAGGCTGTCCTCCCGCACGCCCTTACTCGTGGAAGCGTGAATAAACCGGCCTTCCTCTCCGTCTGAAACCAAGATGCCCACATGCGTCACCTTTTTGGCTTTGGGCTCTCGGAAGAAAACCAGGTCGCCCGGTCCTGCCTGCGAACGGGGTACAGCCTTTCCTACTTCGGCCTGGGCATCGGCTGTGCGGGGAAGGTCCATACCCACGGCTTCTTTATAGACCTGATAGCTAAGCCCCGAGCAGTCTATGCCTCCTCTGGAGGTGCCCCCGTACTGGTAGGGGGTTCCAAGATAACTCCGAGCGACCCGAACTACGGCCTGACGCTGAGCAGAAGGGCTTTTAGAGGGCTCGGGTCGGGTAGCAGCCGAGACTACCTTCTTGCCGCAAGCTGATAGCCCCATAGCGCCCATCACCAAACCCACCCTCAGCCAAACCCCATATCGGTACTTGAGACTAGGCCAAAGCCACCCTCGCTGAAACATGCCCCAACTTTACTGCGCTTTGCCCGTAGCTACCCTTTTTCCCCAATAGCTCTGGCCTTTAGGTAGGCAAGGGAAAATAAAGGGACTTGTGGATAAAGGACCCTCCTCTACCTTGATGGATGCCTCTTGCTGGAAGCTTCTGGGGCTGTGGAGGATAGCGGACTCGAACCGCTGACCTTCGGCTTGCAAAGCCGACGCTCTACCATCTGAGCTAATCCCCCAGCAGAGCAAAGGTACGCAAACTCCTTCTAAGTACTTTTGGGGGGATAGCTTTCTGAAGGGGCAAGGCTCCTACTTTTGCAGCGAGTTAGGTGATGGGGCATGGGCATTTTATTTCTTCAGTATGAGTTGGCACGAAGTTTTCGCCTCACGAAAAGTCTTTTGGAGGGGTGTAGTGTTTGGGGCTTTGAGTGTGTTAGGGATGGCCTGTGGAGGGCGTTCGGCGCCTACCGAAGCGGCGGAGAATGGCTGTGAGGCTTCGGCGGTGGTGGCTAAGTATGGGGTGGCTCCTGTCCAGAGGCGGCCAGTGTACGAGGAGTTTATTTTGCCGGGGGAGATAGTGGCTTTATCCTCGGAGACGGTGCCGCTTATGAGCCTATCGGATGGGGTGGTGGAGGAGGTGTACGTGAAGCTGGGGGAGTCTGTGGGGGTGGGGAGGCCCCTGCTCTCCTTGCGGTCTCCGCAACTCTTTGCTTGGCAGGCTCGGCAGGAGGCCCTGCGCGGTCTTTTACAGGCCGCTCGTCTGAAAGCGACCACGTTGGACAGCCTCTTGCGTAGTGGCCTCGCCAGCCGAAGCGAACTGGCCCAAGCCCAGGCCGAGCTCACTTCCCTCATCGCAGAAAGCCTGGAAGTGGCCTCTAACCTGCGTACCTACCAGTATAAGGACGGGCGGTTTTTTCTGCGAGCCCCTCGGTCCGGGACTATCATCCAACTCGCCGTACGAAACGGTATGCCCATTCAGGCGGGCGATACCTTACTCATTCTCTCTAACCTCGCCACTGTTCGGGCGCATATCTACTTTTATGCGGATCAGGCGGCTGTGATTCGGGCGGGCTTGCCGGTACGTCTGCGGCTCGTCGGCTTTTCGCAAGAGCCCATCCAGACGACGATAGCGGGCCTTTATCCGACCCTGGACCCTGCAGAACGCACCGGCACCGCCTATATAGACCTACCCAATCCTCATCGGACCCTCTATCCGGGGCTTTACCTTCAGGCCGTCATCACCAAGCCCGAAGCCGATTCGGCCGTTTTTGTCCCTATGAAGGCCATCGTATTCAGTGCAAACACCCACTATGCGCTCGTCTGGAAGGGCGCTTGCAACTGGGAGGTGCAGCCGCTTGTAGTGCGTAAAGCTATCCGAGAGGGATTCTTCTGCGATAATCTCCAGCCCGGCGACTCCATCGCCACCGAAAATGTCCTTCTTCTCTTTCAAAAGCTTACCCAGCGGCTATGAGGGGGCTGATTATCTTTTCGCTGCGCAATCCTCTCCTGACAGTTTTTCTGACGATCCTCGTAGCGATAGCGGGAGCTGTAGCGTATTACTACACACCCATAGAGGCCTATCCTGATGTAACCAGCACGCGGGCTCGGATTATCACTCAGTGGAGTGGGCGCAGCGCAGAAGAAGTAGAGAAGTTTATCTCGCTCCCCATTTCTCGGGCGCTGGCCAATATCCCCAAAAAGCGGGAGATTCGGTCTATCTCGCTTTTTGGTCTTTCGGTGGTGACGGTGCTTTTTGAGGATGATGTGGATGACTTTTATGCGCAGCAGTCGGTAGCGGCGCGCTTGCCGGGGATAGCGCTGCCTGCGGGGGCAGAACCCTATTTAGAGCCGCCTTATGGAGCTACGGGGGAGATTTTTCGCTACATCGTACGGGGGGATTTATCCCTGCGGGAGCTGACGGCTCTGCAAGACTGGGTCATTGAGAAAAACCTTCTGCAAGTGCCGGGTGTGGCAGATGTCGTGTCCTTCGGCGGCGAGGAGAAAATCTACGAGGTCCAGTTAGACCTCTCCAAACTGGAAGCTTACAACCTCACGGCTCTTGATGTCTTTGAAGCTATTGCCCGCAGCAACATCAACGTGGGCGGGGACATTATAGAGCGGGGGGAGCAAGCTTATGTGGTACGGGGCGTGGGCCTTCTGGAATCCCTCCAAGACATTGAAAATATCATCATCACGGTTCGGGATAAGGTACCTATCCTGGTCAAGCAGGTGGCGCAGGTACGGGTGGCGTCCAAGCCGCGATTAGGGCAGTGCGGGTATCAGGACCTTCCGGATGTGGTCCAAGGGATTGTCCTGATGCGTCGGGGCGAGGACCCTTCTGCCGTCATCCCCCGCATCAAGGCCAAAATCCACGAACTCAACACCCGCATCCTGCCACCGGGCGTAACGATCGAGCCTTTCCTCGACCGCACCGAGCTGGTGAATACCACCGTCCGCACCGTCCTGCATAACCTGACAGAAGGGATTCTGCTCGTATCTCTGGTCGTAGGGCTGTTTCTTTTGGAATGGCGGGCGGTACTGATTGTGGTGAGTGTGATCCCACTGGCGTTTTTGTTTGCGATACTGGGGCTGCGGCTGCAAGGCCTGCCGGCCAACCTCATCTCCATGGGAGCACTTGACTTTGGACTTCTTTTGGAAGGGACACTCGTTATCGTAGAAAATGCCTTAGTGAGTCTGGATGCACTCAGTGAAAAACACCATTTTAGTCCGGATTTGCGCTTTCGGGTGGTCTCCGGCCTTCTCAAACGAGTCGCCCTGCGCAATGGACGTTACATCTTTTTTGCGCAGCTTATTCTTTTGCTGGCGCTTATGCCCATTTTTCTTTTTGAGCGGGTGGAGGGGAAGCTCTTCAAGCCTTTGGCGTACACGCTGGGCTATGCGATGTTGGGGGCGCTTATTTTGAGTTTGACCTATGTGCCGGCCATGATGCGGCTGCTTTTACACTTGCCGGTTCGGGAGCGAGAACTACCCTTTTTGCGGCGGTTTTTACAGTGGTGGGAAGTTTTGCCAGCCATAGGCTTTCGGTATTATCGGGTGGTGGTGCTATGTCTTTTGGGTATTCTCGCGGGGGCTGGGATAGGTTTTTACTTCTATGGGTCGGAGTTTGTGCCCAAGCTAAATGAAGGGGCGATTTACATTCGGGGAACGTTTCCTATCAGTATTCGGCTGGGGGAGACGGTGCGAATTGCGCAGGAGGTAAAAGATTGGATTCGGCAGCTGCCGGAGGTGCGATTTGTGCTTTTTCAGGCGGGGCGCCCCAATGACGGCACCGACCCCACGGGCTTCTTCAACTTAGAACTGCATGTGCAGCTTCATCCCCCTGAAACCTGGCGACCGGGCCTCACCCGAGAAAAGCTCGTGGATACCATCCGAAAAGTCCTCACTGAGCGCTACGAAGGCGTACGCTGGGCTTTTAGTCAGCCGATCCAGGACAATGTGGAAGAGTATGTCTCCGGTGTGAAAAGCTCTATCGTCGTAAAAGTATTTGGTCAGAATCTGGAAGAGTTGGAAGCGATAGCATACCAAATAGGTGAAGTTCTTCAAGGTCAGCCCGGCATTGCGGATGTGGTGGTTTTTCAGAGTATGGGGCTACCTGAGCTGCGGATAAAGTTGCAGGAGGATAGGATGGCCCGTTATGGGGTCAGCATGCGGGAAGCCCAGGCCGTAATCGAGATGGCGATAGGCGGGCGGGCGGCCAACTACTATTATGAGGGCGAGCGCCTATTTGAGATTCGGGTACGCCTGTCAAAGGCTTATCGGGATGACTTTCAGGTGATTCGCAACATTCGCGTGCCTACGATGACGGGGCGGACGATACCGCTTCATGCTATTGCGGATATTCAGGAGGTGACGGGGCCAGCATTTATTTATCGGGAGGGGACAGAGCGGTATGTGGCGGTGGGGTTTTCGGTGACGAGCCGGGACCTGGGCGGCACTATCGCTCGCGCCCAAAAAGCCGTCGAAGCCGCCGTCAAGCTCCCACCTGGCATTTCTCTGAGCTGGGTAGGTGAATTTGAAAGCAAAGAACGCGCTACTCGTCGCCTCTCTATTGTTGTGCCGGCGGTGCTGGTGCTGATATTGTTTTTGCTGTACTTCCAGTTTGGGACAGTGCAAGAGGTGGTTGTGGCGGCGGCTGTATTGCCGCTGGCTTTCGTAGGGGGTTTTACGTCGTGGGTAGTGAGTGGGACGCCTTTTGGCGTGTCGGCGGGCGTGGGGCTGATCATTCTCTTTGGGGTAAGCACGATCAATGCCCTGATCTTGATTGGGGAGCTGCGAGGGGAGCAGACCCTCTCTCATCAGATAGAGGCCGTGCGTCGGCGCATCCGCCCCTTGGTGGTGGTTATGCTGATTGGGGCATTGGGGCTTCTTCCTGCGGCTATTTCCCACCGCATGGGCTCCGAGGTCCAAAAACCGCTCGCCATCACCATTGTCGGAGGCTTACCCATCACCCTCGTGCTGTCTCTGCTAGGCCTACCAGCCTTTTACCGCCTCCTGATGCGCTCTAAATAGTAAAGCGCAGACAGTGACCGAACCAGTCCACTTAGTATCAGGATGTCTCCTAATGCGCTTTAAAAAGTAGAGTGGGCCTGCGTGGAGTCGAACCACGGACCTCAGCATTATCAGTGCTGCGCTCTAACCAACTGAGCTACAGGCCCAGCGGCACAAAGGTACAACTTTTCCGTGATATCAAGCGTCCCTTTCTCTCTGGGGTGCCAACCTTTCCGCCTTAGAACGTGATGCAAAGAGTTTCTGGATGCAAGTCGGTGGTATTTTGTGGGGCCGGCGGCCAGCCCGCAGGGCT
>JAVVHK010000059.1:0-8183 GCA_032249525.1 Bacteroidota bacterium
GTCTTTTGACCTACCGGACTTTGACCTGGCTCCCTGCTGCATTACCACTTCTCGCCTCGTGGATGACCGGCCTTATGTACTGTACGAACAGCACACCTACACTTCCAGACGGCCTGTTACCGTAGAAGCCCTCTTCCAATTCCCCCGAGATGTGTACCTCATCCAACCAACAGAGTACGAAAAAGCCTCCATCCGAGAGATTGTGGCCTTCCTCCAAAAGAAGTATCCTGCTACCTCCGTTACCTTAGCTGGGTACGCTTCCCCCGAAGGCCGCTTCAAACGCAATCAGTTCCTCTCCCTCAATCGCTACAAGGAAGTTCAAAAATGGCTCATTGAGCAGATGCGCAAAGAGGGCTATACCGCTTATCTGGATAGCAGCTTCTTTAAGGTTTCTGCGACACCTCAAGACTGGGAAGGCTTCAAGCAAAATCTTGGCCAAACCTCCCTCCCCGAAAATGTCAAGCAAGAAATCATTCAAGTGATTGCTTCTAACATGAACCCTGATGCTAAGGAGCGCAAAGTGATGGCCTTGGTGGGCGGAGCCAAGGAAGTAGAATTCATCTTAGCTCCTCTGCGTCGTACGTATGTGCGGTTAGAAGGCTTTTCTGGACGATACTCGGATGAGCAGATTGACAGCATTGCAACGGCCTTCCTGCGGGGTTCTATCAGCCAGGCTGATCTCCACAAAGCCCTCATGCAGGAGGAGCTTTACTTTGCTACGAAGCGCCGCAGCACACCCGATGAAGCCGAAAAGCTCCTTAAGGCCTACACGGCTCAGTATGGACAAGATCACCGAGCCTATAACGACCTGGGGGCCATTGCCCTGCTCGACGGCCGCTTAGATGAAGCTATGGACTACCTGAATACAGCAAATCGCCTCAGCCCCAATAACCCTGCCGTACTGAATAATATGGGTCTCATCTACGCTAAGCGGAAAGAATATGCCCAAGCGGCTCAAGCCTTCCAGGCTTCCTATGCGGCCAGGCCGACCCCCGAAGCGGCCTTCAACCTGGGCGTCGTTTATGAGAAGACTGCACAATATGCGGCCGCTGCTGAAGCCTTCAGTAACGCAGGTGACCTCCCCGCCGCCCAGTACAACGCCGGCCTCTCCCGCCTCCTCATGAATGACCTCTCCGGCGCTAAAATCGCCTTAGAAAAAGCCATCCAACAAAATAAAGACCACGCCCTCGCTTACTACGTCCTTGCGATCGTAGGCGCTCGCTCCGCCGATAATAACCTCCTCATTACGAACCTGCGCCGAGCCGTTCAAATAGACCGCTCCCTCGCCCAAAAAGCCCAAAAAGACCTGGAATTCCGCAAACAGCGCGAATCGGCCGAATTCAAGGCCGCTCTCAACCCTTAAGCATCCCTTTCTTTGCTTTGGGGCGGCGGACATGGTCCGCCGCCCCATTTTATTTTAGGCCCCTCCCTGCCTAAAAATTGGCATCATGCGCCTTCAGCCTACGCTCAGCTTGAGATTTTGAGAAGCCTGCTTCCTCTATACGCTCAAGCACCGGCTTGACAGTGGGCCGTAATTCCACAACCAGGTCTATACTGCTACCTTCATTCCCACGCCTAGCCCATGAGTAGCGAGGGTGATGTTTTTGTAGTGGCTTATGACCTCAACGGATAAGTCCACTAAAGCCAAGAGCCAGCGGCTCCCCTCTATGATAAGGCTTACGCCCTCGCCATAGACCCCCAAGGCCACCTCTCTATAGGCGACGCCTACAGCGGTAACCCCCTCACCTTAGGCTTCATCACCCTATAGCTAATATCATTTTGAGGCCAAGGCTTTCTTAATGTGAAGAGGGGATGGCCGCCGCCCGCCGAAGGCGGGCGGCGGCCCCACAAAACACCACCAACTCGCATTCAGATTAAGACCAGCGCCAGGAACTTCCATCCCCTTCTCTTCATCCATCATCCGGCTCATCCCCTTTTCCGAAGCTGGTAAGTACCAGATTCAGGCTGCCGGTTTCCCTTTGCCTCTCCGCTGGCACCTCTGCACGGTATTGGGCTCCCCCGTGCGCTCCGGCCTCCTCCAAAAGGCCGAAAGACAGCATAGAGTTTTCCTACCTTCCTAACGGCGTGTATGGGTTATACATAAACGAGCCCCCAGCTCCTCAGGTCTGGATGATGCTCCGCTAAGCCAACCCCCAGTAAGCCTGCACCCGCAAAAGGTCTTCTGCAATTTGCGCCTGAAGGGCTCCCTCGGATAAACCCTCCCGATGAGCCCGCATGAAAGCCATCAGCTCTACTTTTAGCCGCTCCCCATAAAGCGAGCCGCCCTCCCACCCCAAAAGATGCACCTCCAAAACCCCCTGCGGCGATAAGTAAAGCAGAGCCGGCCAACCGTCATCCCCTTGCAGGAAAAAGTAAACCCGCCCCGCATAAACACCCGCTGGTGGAGAAACCTTCTCTTTCGGCCAGGGAATATTCGCTGTGGGGGTACCCAGCCGCCGAGCGACTTGCTGCCCCCTCTCTACAGTGCCCTCCACAAAGTATGGATACCCCAAAAGCTGAGCGGCCACCTCCATATCTCCCACTTGAATAAGCTGGCGAATGCGGGAGCTGCTAACGGCTAAGCCTCCTTCAAGCAAGGGAGGCACTTCTTCGGCCAGCAGCCCCTGGGCCCGCAAGAAGGCGGCATCCCCTTCTCGCCCCCGCCCAAAACGATGATCATACCCTAAAACCACTCGCCCCGGCGCACTCAGCGCCTGAATCCACTCCACCACAAAATCCCCCGCCGATAATGCGGCCAAACTTGGCGTAAAACTAATCACCCGCACAATCTCTACCCCCTCCGCCTCTAATAGGCGTAACCGCTCAGGCAAAAGGGTGAGTAAGGGTATGCGTTCCCCTCGCAAAACCTCCCGCGGATGCGGATGATAGACCCAAACCTCTACGAAGGTGCTCATGGCTCGGGCCCACTGACGGGCCTCCCGTAAAAGCGCCTTGTGCCCTAAATGTACTCCATCAAAGGTGCCCATCGTTAAGACCCCACCTCGGGGCCCCTCCTCCCGATCATACAGTACTCGCATCCGGCTGAATCGCTTGCCAAACCGTGTAAGGACCAATGGCCGTGCGCCTTAGCGCCGCCAAATAAGCCCCACAGCCCAGTCGCTCCCCTATATCCCGAGCTAAACTTCGCACATAAAAGCCCTTTCCACAGCGCACCCACACCAAAAGCCGCTCAGGCGGATCATAATGAATCACCTCCAGGGCATATACCCGCACTAATCGCGGGGAGAGCTCTGGCGCTTCTCCTGCTCGGGCCAGCGCGTAAGCCCGACGCCCTTTCACTTTGAGCGCTGCATAGGCTGGCGGCCGTTGCCACACCTCCCCCCGAAATGCCCCCAGTACCTCCTCCCACTCCGATAACGTCAACACCGGAGGGTCTCCCACCCGCTGCGGCTGAAACTCCGCATCGTCCGACTCGGTCCGGTAGCCCAACCGAATCAACGCATAATACTCCTTCGGTAGGTCCATCAGCTCCGATAGAGCTTTCGTTTGACTTTCCGTTCCTATGATGAGAAGCCCCGTTGCTAAAGGGTCTAAGGTTCCCGCATGGCCTGCTTTTCGGTAGTGGTAATGGCGTTTGACCCACTCCACCACCTGGGCCGAAGTCCACCCATAGGGTTTATCTACGAGGAGTATTTCCCCAGCACCCACCCTAGCCATATTATAGCCCCCAAAGCTATACGATACCACCCAAAGGGCCGCATCCCCCACCGCATCCACACCGCTATCAAAAACCGCATGGCAACTAGCGCCACCAAGAAAGCCACCACCATCCCCGTAAGTAACATAAAGGCCCGATCAGCTGTCCAAACAATAGGGCTTTTGAGAAACTTATAGGCAGCGGCGGCACCCAGTGTCGGCACAGCTAATAGAAATGAGAATTCGGCCGCCTCCTGCCGGGAAAGTCCCATGAGCCGCCCCCCAAAGAGCGCCGCCGCCGCCCGAGATACCCCTGGTACCAAACTCACCGCCTGCATTATCCCAATCCCCACCGCCTCCATCCATCCCAGCTCCTCCATCCGCTTCTGCGCCCCCACAAACCACCTATCCATCTGCAAAAGCACAACCCCCCCCACCACAAGCGCCGTCGCCACCACTAGGGGCTTATCCAAAAACGCCTCCACATACGAATGCAAGCTATATCCCAGCACCGCCGTCGGCACAAATGCTAAACCCACAAGCAAATACAACTTCGGCTGCCATAGCCGAGAAAAACTATGAACAACCACTGCCAATATCGCCCCCCCCTGAATAATAATCTCAAAATCCTGCACAAAGGC
This sequence comes from Bacteroidota bacterium, assembly GCA_032249525.1. Lineage (GTDB taxonomy): Bacteria > Bacteroidota > Bacteroidia > SpSt-205 > SpSt-205 > JAPYWM01. The sequence goes on from JAVVHK010000059.1 coordinate 4,299, forward strand.
CTCCTTCGCAATGCCCAGAAAGCTAGAGGCCAAAATCAAATGCCCCGTAGAGGAGATAGGCCAAAACTCCGTCAGGCCCTCCAAAATCGCTAAAAACAGCGCTTCCCACCAGCTCATCTCTTGAGAATCGCATAAATGAGCGTCAAAAATCCCCCCATAATCACTACGGGTGCTATGTATAACGCAGGCGAAAATACCTTCGCATCTACGAAATGGCTCGGCACTACAAGCAAACTATACCCAATCAGCAGCAAAACGACTCCCACTCCCAAAAGCTGGTAGTTTTGCCGACGAAAAGGCATCGCCTCCGCCTTAGAAGCCCGATTCCCTCGGCTAGCAGAAGAGGGGGTAAGGGTTTTCCCAACTTGCGGTTTCGTTACTTGGCTCATATTATCTTTTCCAAGGTTTGGTGCAAAAATCGCCGTATCGCCATTTTACTGGCTAAAAATCCCATAAGCGCTCCTAATATTAGCAGGCCTCCATACACGAGACCTAGACGCATATCTTGCAAAAGATTGGGCAAAGGTAGCGAGTAGCGGTCAACTATCATGAGGCTCAGATGAATGAGGCTCACCGCAATGAGAGCCCCTACCAGCCCCTGAAATAGTCCCACCAAGATAAACGGCCGCTCAATGTACGTTGCGGTCGCCCCTACCAGCTCCATCGTCCGAATCTCCAACCGCCGAGAAAAAATAGCCAGCCGCACCGTGCTAAAAATAAGCAAATACACAGCTACGAGCAGTACCCCTCCTACACCCAGACCTACCCACCCTACCAGGCGCGCTCGCTCCTCTAAGGTGTTCAAAAGCGCCAGCGGATAATCTATCTCCCGCACAATCTCCCACTCTAAAACGCGACTACTGAGGAGCTTCAAGCTATCAGCGGAGAGTCGCGCTCCCCGTAGCCGAACCCGGTACATAGGTGGAAAGGGATTAACCCCCTCCATCGCCCGCACAAAATCTTCCCCTACGCTCTTCGCAAAATTGGCTAACGCCTCCTCAGGAGAAATGTACCGCACCTCTCGCACTAAGCTCTGCTGCTGAAGCCACACGCCCAGGGCTCGCACACTCTGCTCATCCGCCGTCGGATAAAGCAATACCCGATATTCCAGATTTTCCCGAGCACTCTCTAAAATCAAACGCCCCGTTAGCATGAAAACCCCATACAACCCCAACACAAACAGCGCCAGCACAATACTCAAAAGCGCATGCGTAAAAGGTAGCCTCGGACCCCGAAATAACCCCACTCTCCAAAGTTATAAACCCCGTAGCGCTTCCACCGCGCCTATTCCCCAAAACCCGCTTATCCAGAGCCACTCTCTTTCCTCATCCCCCATCTCGCTCCTTCACACTCAAGCCATCTCTAAATGGCAGGCCTCATCTACAGACTCCGAACCTGCGCCCCCGAGGGCCCTGCAAAACCCACCCCTACGAATGCAGAAAGATGGTATTCGTACCTTCGCCAGGTGTATCCAGCACAAAGAGCTTCTCAGCAGGGTTCGGAACAAGCTCATGGCCTCCGTCTATGTGGGCTAAAGGCTATTCTTCTCTATGGTCTGCTGAGTGCCATGGGCTATGGTCAGGTAACGATTCGGGGTTCCGTCTTAGACAGAGATGGTGAGCCAGTGGTGGGTGCGTTAGTGTGTTTGCTCCCTACAAGCAAAGGAACCGTTACGAATGCTGAGGGGCTTTTTTCCATTTTAGGGGTGGCGCCGGGGGAATACATTCTTCAGGTTACGGCCCTGGGCATAGACACCCTACGCGAAGTGATCAAAGTAGATGGCCGTCGGCCCGTGCTAACCCTCAAGCTGACTGCTACTCCGCGGTCTGTGGAGCTATCCGCTGTGGAGATCATAGAGTCTGTGGCACCTGCCCAGATAAACCCTACTCGCGTAACGGTGGCGGTTACGCCGATCGCACCTCGGCAGGTGTATGCGCTTCCCAGCTTTGGCGTGCCCGATGTGGCGCAGTATCTCCAGGTGCTACCAGGCGTGGTTTTCACCGGAGACCAGGGGGGCCAGCTCTACATTCGGGGCGGAACCCCCATCCAAAATCTGACCCTCTTAGATGGAGCCATCATTTACAGCCCTTTCCATACGCTTTCGCTTTTTAGCGTCTTTGAGACGGATATTTTGCGGCAGGTGCAGGTGTATTCGGCGGGCTTTGGCGCCGAATACGGCGGGCGTATCTCTTCCGTCATGGACATTCGCACCCGCTCTGGAAACTTTGACCGGCTCAGTGGACGGGCGTATGTTACGCCTTTCGTCGCCGGGGCCTTGGCCGAAGGCCCCCTGCCGTTCTCAAAAAATAGCTCCTACATCTTTTCCGCTCGACGAGGTTACATTCAGCAGGCCACCCCGCGCCTTTACCCCTATATCAGAGACTCCTTACCTTTTCAGTTTCAAGACCTCTATGGCAAACTCACTTTTGGAAGGGGTCCCGATCAAGCGAACCTTTTCGGATTTTGGCAGACAGACCGGGTAGATTTAGGCCTGCAAGGCATCAACGAATGGCAGCAATGGGGAGCTGGCGGGTCTTTCACCAACCTTCCCCAGGCTTCCCGCGTTCGCATCACGGGCTCCTTTGCTTACTCTCGCTTTCAGAATACCTTCTCCAGTCCGTTTGAACTACGGCCCCGCTACAGCGAAATCGGCGGCTTCAACGGCGGCTTCACCTTCTCTTATCTCTTCGGCCCCGACGAACTCGCCTACGGCATAGAAGTACGCGGCTTTAGCACAGACTTCCTCTTCACCAATGGCCTGGGCTTCATCACCCAACAGCGCCAAAGCAACACCGAGGGTGCCGGCTACGTCCGCTATCAGAAACTCTTCCAAAAAGAAACCCTCTCCAACGATGGAACCCCCACCTTCTTTACCCGAGCCGTGATAGAACCCAGCCTCCGCCTGCACTTTTACAATACCTATGGCTATCTTTCCATAGAGCCCCGCCTACGAGCCAAACTCAATGGCTCACGATGGAGCCTTCAAGCCGCCGCAGGCCGCTACGTGCAAAACTGGGTCTCCGCTGTATCCGACCGCGATATTGTGATTTTGTTTCAAGGCTTTCTCACGGCGCCTGAGTTAGTAGCTAATGCGCAGCTTCGCCATCCCCTGCAAGAAGCGTATCACCTTACCCTGGGGGGCGAATACCAGCTCCTCCCCAATTTCCTACTCAGCGCCGAAGCCTGGTACAAACGTTTCACTCAGCTCACCAACATCAATCGCGAGCGTGTCTTCCCCGAAGACCCCATTTTCCTCACCGAAGTCGGCTATGCCTATGGAGCTGACCTGACCCTGCGCTACCAGAGCCCCAACCTCTCCTTCTACGGCACCTACAGCTACCAGTACAATCGCCGCAATGACTTTCGGCAAGAGTACTTTCCCTTGTGGGATCGGCGCCACACGGCCAACCTCGTAAGTTCTTACACCTGGGGGGCTTGGCAAAATGTGCGCCGCGGCCGAGAGCGCCGCTGGGAAGCCTCCCTCCGGTGGACCTTCGGCTCCGGACTCCCTTTCACCCAAACCCTCGGCTTCTTTGAAAAGCTCCTCTTCCTCCAAAACGGCTCACAAAGCCCTTATCCCACCCAGCAAGGCATCCTGGCCATACTCCTCAGCCCCCGATACAACGCCGGCCGCCTGCCCGCCTACCACCGCTTAGACCTCGCCCTCAAATACCGCCAGCGCCTCTCCGAGACCCTCCTCCTGGAAACCTCCTTCACCCTCCTCAACGCCTACAACCGCCCTAACATCTTCTATATTGATCGCATTACAGCCCGCCGATACAACCAGCTGCCTCTACTGCCTATGCTGGGCCTTACCCTCCTCTGGTAAAAATCAAATACCTTCTAAATGGAGAGAGGTTTTGGCGGCGGCCGGCCCTGCGGGCC
>JAVVHK010000060.1:0-8177 GCA_032249525.1 Bacteroidota bacterium
CGAGCCTCGCCCGGATAAACTATCTGAGGGCTTTCGGCCGCCAGCGGGGAAACTGCGGAGCCATTCCCACCTGCCATCCTAGACTCTGATGGGGCTGCCTCAGCATTCAGGTAAGCCCAGAGGGCCTCTATGTCTTCCGAAGAAAAGTCGGGGTTGGGGGGCATCACCTGCTTATTGTAGGCCTCATACACTTCTACGGCTGCCTTATCCCCCGCCTGAATGAGAGCTTGCGAATTCACGACAAACTTTGCAAACCACTCCTTCTCTCGGCGCTGACCAATGCCCGCTAAGGCCGGCCCAATCAGCTTCTGGTGAAGTTTGTGGCATGCCGCACAACGTTGCTGAAATAATATTTTGCCTTTCTCTTCGCTTTGCGCAAAGCCCAAGCCTAAAAGGCCTAGGCCTATCCAGCAGACGATCCTTTGCATAGGCGTATCAGTTTTTGAAGATGTTTCTGTGCTTTGTCAAAGTCGGTACTCGCATAGGGTCCATACACCTCTCCTGTACAGCTTATGAGAAAAAAAGCGTCGTTATGCAGGATGTCTTCTTGGCCGGGTAGTTTTGCGGCTGTGAGCCTAAAGACCTCCCGCGCTAAGAGAAATGCGTGGGACTGACTTTCGGGTCGCACATAGTACCAGAGGCGTCCTGGCACGGCATAAGCGGAGGCATACGTTGTCAGGGTGGCTCCCGTATCCTGCGCAGGGTCCAGCGAAATAGAAAGCGCCGCTGCCGGAGCATCTTGGTCTATTCCAGCTAAAAGGTCCCGCATCGTGGCACTAAGCCGTGGGCACACTGAGCTGCAGCGGGTGTAGATAAACGCTAAGATTACGACCCGATTTTGCAAGGGGGAGAGAGAAAAGGCCTTTCCCTGTGCATCAAAGAGCGAGTATGCGGAGAGGCGGGGCCAGAGGGGCTCTGAGGAGACGGGCCGGGGAAGGTGCATGTGTTCATACCAGGCTATGCCCCCTACTATGAGGGCGGCGCCTCCCAGAGCCCCGTACAGCCACGCTGCAGACCCGTGCATGAGATTAGTTTTTGACTTTGACCAGAGGTATGGGATTGTCGGGATTGTATGGGGGAGCTCCTTGGGGGGTGCTTAGCGCTTGCTTGAGAGGCACCCAGTAGGAGACAACAATCCAAATCCCTGCTACAACCAGCCAGGGACGCAACCGAGCTATGAGTTCTGTTTCTGTAGCTTCTGGGTGCAGGCTCTCTGCCGTGGGAAAGCTTAGCTGACCCGCAGGCGCCTCCGCCTTCCCTAAGAGCGTACTTAGCAGTACCGCCAGATAAATCACGAAGGCGACCGTTAAGATCGTGGCGCCTATGCCGGTCAAGTACGCTGTGGGCACCCAGTCTGCGCGAAAATGCGGCGAGGAAGGGTCTAAGTATGACAGGCCCATATTCGTGCGACGCGGCTGCCCTAAAAGCCCCCCATACATCATCGCCGTGGAAAACACTACCAGTCCGAGAATCCACAGGTACGGCACTGCCACATTCCACCCCTTGAGCCGAATGGGCTTACCTGTCAGCTGGCGAATCAGCTCTAAGCTCATCCCCAGAATCATCAGGAATACAGGCCCACCTACCGTCATGTGAAAGTGCCCCGAGATAAAGCCGGTGTTGTGAATGGTTTGATTGATATTGTATGAGGCATTGACAATACCCGTCAGCCCCCCATAGATAAAGATGAGCAGGCCGGCAATACTATACGCAAAGAGCGGCCGGTCCGCATCAAACCAGGGAAGCCGCCACATCCAGCCAAAGAGGCCTTTGCCACCTTGGCGAACGCCCGCATATTCCAGCGAAGCCGCCACCGTAAAGGCCGTCATAAAACTCGGTATGGCCACTGCAAAAGTCAAAAGGGCATGCACCGCCTTCCAGAAGCGATCAAAGCCGGGCTCCGTGTACTGATGGTGGAGGCCTACGGGGATGCTAAAAATCAAGAATAAGAGGAAAGCGAGTCGGGCTGCTTTGTCTGAGTAAAGTTTTCCGCCGGCGACCTTAGGGAGCATCACATAATACACCACATACGCCGGCAAAAGCCAGAAATACACCAGCGGATGCCCAAAAAACCAGAAGAGCGTTCGTGCTAAGGGGATGTTGATGGTGTCTACCCAGCCTAAGCTCCAGGGGATGAGCATGAAGAGCACTTCAATGGCGAGGGGGATCGTGCAGACAAACCAGATAATGAAAGTGACGAGCATGCCGAGCACGGCAAGGGGGAGAGGCTGGCCGGGGTTCGCTTTTCGCCAGGCGGTGATGAGCGGGAGCCAGCCGAAGAAAGCCACCCAGGAGCCTACCACTAAAATGGCTGCCCCGATATAGAAGGCGGGATGGGCTTTGAGGGGAGGATAAAAGGTATAGAGTACATCGGCCTTTCCGAGGAGCATGGGCACAGCTGCGGTGAGGGTTCCTGCCACCATGAGTGCCGTAGAGAGGCTGTGTACCCATCCTATTAGGGGCCGCTGGAGGTAAAACTGCATAATGGCATTCCCAAAAGCCACTCCGAAAAAGGTAGTTAGCACCACTGCATTGACAACGCCATGAAGGGTTAGCCCCTGATAGTAGCCCAGTCCCAAAAAGTCTGCACTCTGGATAATGCCAGCCCGATAGAGGGCCTGCATAAAGCCGTGATAGATGCCCAAAATCAGGAGCACCAGGGGCAAAACGACCTCAATCGTCATCAGGATGCGAGACAGGCGTGGCACCGCAAAGGGCGGCAGCGCCGCCCCAGAAGCTTCTTTTAGCGTAGCCATAGTCTTACGGATGTAGGTTTCATTTGGCGACGATGTAGGCGACCATGTTCTGGTGGGCAGAGCCGCAGTACTCATGGCAGATGACGGGGTAAATGCCGGGTTTGTCTATGCGGAGGGTGTAGGCGTTGACGGCGCCGGGAATAGCCATGAGGTTAGTGTTGGTCCAGCTCACATACAGGCCGTGGGTGACATCGGCTGTGCTGAGGAAGATTTCGGTAGGTTTGCCGGCGGGCACCTCTACGATTTCGGGTTCAAAGCGCCACATGCGAGCCACGTAGAAGATTCGCCGGCTGCCATCGGGGAGGGTATCTACGCGGCCTTCCGTGAAGGGTTTGATTTCGGGCGGCAAGCAGGGCGGCACATCAATGGCAGCAAGGCGGGCCGCCAGCATCAGCGCCACAAAAAAAGGCCCCCATCAGCCCAATCGAAAAGCCCAAAACGATTTTTTCTGCGCGGTCCATAAGCACCTCCCGTTTTTAGCCACGGTTTAGCATGAGAAAGTAAATGGACAGCCATAATATGATGGCGAGGACGATTAGCAGCCCAAAAAAGGCCAGGCTGCCCCACGGTACGAAGCTCTCCGCGGAGAGCTCAGTTCCGGTTTCTACGGGTTTGGTCGGTTCCATACGCACCTCCTTTTGAGCAAAGGTACAAACTTTTTTTCATATTGAAGTGAAATAGCATGCCTCCGAAGGGAGGGCGGTTAAAAAGAAAGGCGGGGAGCTACTCTCGTAGCTCCCCGCTAGCCATGAGGCAGGAGGTTCTTAGAACTGATACCCCAGACGCAAGACCCCCACGGTATTGATAAGGAGGTCACCTGCTCTGCCGCCAGCCTGCTTGGTCTCGGTAGTGATTCCCCCCGCGGAGGTCTTAGTAATTACATCGCTATAGGAAGTGCGGAGGAAGTTGAGTCCCCACTCAATCCCGAGATACACCTTTTCTGTGAAGTACCAGTCAAAGCCTGAATAGAGTCCCAGGCCGAAGGTGGTGCCTTTGTTATATGTTACTGGGCCAATTTGGGCCTCTCCGTCTATCGTTTGGGAATAGTCAGCTCGATAGGCGCCGTCGTCATAGTTCGTCCGGGTAGTCTTAGCTGAGGTCAGCTCGAGGATGAGCTGGGCGCCCGCAAAGGTGGAGAGCTTTTCTCCGCCTGCGAAGTGGTATTCTACCCCTGGCCGAAAGCCAAAGAGGAAGAAGGTATTTTTCTCTTCTCCCACACCTCCTGTGCCATCGGGCTTTTCGTAGTCCCGCTTAGTTTCGCTCTGACTGGTGAGATTTAGGCCGATGCGGGCGGCTAAGTTGTCTCCTAAGAAATAACGAATGCGGGCACCGGCAATGGGAACGATCTGGATGTTGTTAATGGCCCCTTGCAGGCCGACTTCGGCTGTAACTGTACCACCTGTGGGCTTTTGCGCCCAAACGCCTCCTAAGAAAAGGAGGATTGCGATTACCAACGTGCTACGCATACCGGCGGCAAAGGTAGGGTGAAAATCTCAAAGTCCAGTTGGTTTTTTCACATTTGATGCACACTCTCTTTGGCTATGGTATAGGATGAGGCTGAGGGGGAGGACGATACTTCCTAAGAGGGCGATGGCGGCGCCTCTCCAGCCTAAGCGCCAGCCTCCTTGGAGGAGCCAGCTTTTGAGGATCCGCCATAAGGCCCGTGCGATAATGTTTCCCCAGGAGGGTACGGGCTTTACCCCCTGCGCATAGGCCTGTGATAGGAGGGTGGCGTACCGGTAAGTGCGGGCCCAGTGGTCGGCTACCGACCGATAGGTATAATGCCATAGGTGGCCGGGGAGCCGTTCTACCCGCAGATGGCCTTCCCAGCACAGACGCTCATGGAGGGGGTTTTCATCCCACCAGGCTACTCCCCGTTGAAAGAGCCGTACCTTCCAATCGGGATACCAGCCACCTTTCTGTACGGGGCGGCCCGCATAAAAGGGCAGCCGATTTACGGCGTAGAGAGGCGCTTTCCACTGCCCCTTTACCGCCAAAATGGCTGCCCTCAGCTCCGGCGAAAGCACCTCATCGGCATCTAAGGACAGGATATACTCTCCTTGAGCCAGCGTATTGGCGTAGTTTTTTTGCGGGCCGTAGCCGTCAAAAGGGCGCTCATACCAGCGCACCAGCGGATGAGCTGTGGCAATAGCCTTCGTCTCATCGGTAGAACCGCTATCCACGATGATGATCTCGTCTGCAAGGCCATCCAGAGCCGCGAGGGTGGCGGGCAAGCGGTCGGCCTCATTGTGCGTGATAATGACGACAGAGAGCTGGGGTTTCATGTGCTGCGAATAGCGTCGATAGGCTGGAGGCGGGCGGCCTGGTAAGCAGGTGCGAGGGCAGCGAGAATCCCCAACCCCAGTGAGAGGCCCACTGCCTTAAGCACTTGCCCCACCGACCAACCTAAAATGAACCCCTCTTCCAGGAGAAACGGCCGGGCCACCCCCATCAGGGCCAGCGTGAGCGCAATACCCAGCCCGCCTCCTATTAGCGAAAGATAGGCCCCCTCTGTGAGAAATAGCCCCAGAATAAACGCTCGCGGCGCCCCCATCGCCCGCTGAATACCGATTTCCCCCCGGCGCTCGCGCACCGACACATAGAGGATATTCGCTATACCCGTACCCCCCACCAAAAGCGCAAAACCCGCAATGAAGAGCCCCACCACCTGGACGTAAGCGACGATGCTCTTTACCTGACTCAGGAGGGCATCCTGGCGGTTGATAGCGAAGTTGTCTTCAGCACGAGGCGGTAGGCGGCGGACTTGCCGTATGGATAGGCGTACGCGCTGCTCGAGTTCATCGATTCCCAGGATTTCTGGCCGTTTGGCTTTCACCAGGATGGTAGGGTCTCCCTTGCCGCCATAGCGATTGAGCGGATACTGCCGTAGTAGCAGGGGCAGAGGCACATAAACGAGTCGGTCATTTCCAAACATACCCTGCGCTTTGAGCACGCCAATGACTTGCAAGGGGCGCCCCTCCCACCAGATGAGCTTTCCTACGGCAGACTCTTTCCCAAAGAAGCTGCGGGCAACCTGACTGCCAACCACCGCTAAAAGAGAAGCTCGGCGAAGCTCCTCCGGCCGAAAAAAGCGCCCTTCTCGCACCTCCACCCCCGCCGTGTACACGGCATCTTCCGAAATACCACTTACGCGCGTCGTCTGCCGCTCTTTGCCATAGCGGAAGGTCTGTTCGGGCACCGAATAGAAAAGCGCCACCCAGGCCTCCCCTTGCAGACCTTGGCGCAGACCTTCCAGCTCCCGCAGGGTCATCCGGGGTCGTCGGGCATACTTCTGCCAATCCTCCCCTCCATCAAACTTCCAAGGAAAATGATGTACATACACCACGGACACCCCATACCGCTCAAAGCGATCCACAATAGACAACTCCATAGAATACGTAAAGACCTGGACGGCCGACACGCTGAAAATCCCAATAGAAATAGAGAGTAAAGTCAGCACAGCGCGGCGGCGATGCGCCGTGAGATTTCGCCAGGCCTGGCGCAGAATCTCCGCCCACACAGGACAAAAATACACACTCCCATTCCCCTATCTTTGCACCCCTATGAGCTCCCGGCTCAGCGATTACAACTTTGACCTTCCCGAAAGCCAGATTGCCCAGTATCCTCCCGAACCCCGCGACCGAGTACGCCTCCTCGTGGTCCGAAAAGATACCGGCGAAATCTCCCACCACAACTTTACAGACCTGCCTCAATTCTTCGATGAGGACGATGTGGTCATTTATAACCAGTCTCTGCCTTTCCCCTGCCGACTGTGGGGCTACAAGGAAAAATCCACTTCCGAAGTAGAAGTGCTTCTTATGCGCGAGCTGGACCCGGAATCCCACCTCTGGAATGCCATCGTGGAGCCCGCCCGAAAAATCCGCGTCGGCAACAAGATCCACTTTAAAGATAGCAAGTTTTCGGCCGAAGTCGTGGATAATACCACCAGCCGAGAACGGGCTCTTCGCTTTATTGTGCCGCCCGGCGAGAGCTTCAAACTTTTTATTGATACCTACGGCGAAATGGCCCTTCCTTCTTACATTAAGAGGCCGCATCATCCCAAAGACTATACGGCTTATTTGCCTGTATGGCCGGGGATTCCGGGGTCTGTTCAGGTGCCTGATGCCAGCTTGCCTTTTACGAAGCTTCTGATTCGCGAGATGGAGGTGAAGGGGGTTGCCTTCGTGCCGATAACGCTTCATACCGGCGCGCCGAACTTCCGCAGCATTGAGGTAGAAGACTTGAATAAGTTTAGCATGGATGCGGAGTATACGGAGATCCCACCGGAGACGGCTGAACGGGTTCGGGCCGCTCGAAGAGCGGGACGTCGGGTCTTAGCCGTAGGAGTAAGCGTGTTGCGCGCGGTAGAGTCTCACCTTACAGCTTACAACGAGCTCAAAGCCGGTGCCGACTGGACAATAAAGTTCATTTTCCCTCCCACCAAAGTATATGTTCCTACGGCGCTTTTGACGCAGTTTCATCGGCCTAAATCGCCTGGCTACATTGCTACGGCTGCGTTTGCAGGGTACCATATCGCTCGGAAGGCTTACGAGACCGCTTTAGCCGAAGGCTACCAGTGGGGATGCTACGGGGATATGCTCCTGATTCTGTGAGAGTGATTTGGGTGCAACTTGCCGCCGGCAGCGGCCAACGCCTGGGCGGTATTCCTAAGCAGTTTCGCCGTTTAGGTCGCAAGCCTATCCTCACTTATGCCATTGATACCTTTCTTTCCGTCTACCCGGATGGGCTTGTGGTCGGGGTGTTGAGCCTGACCCATTATCATCGGGGTAAGCGCCTTCTGGAAAAGGCTATTCCTCCTGCGCAGCTTCTTGTGGTGGTAGGGGGCGCCGAAAGGCAAGATTCCACTACGGCTGCCATAGCCCGGCTAAAAGAGTTAGAGCTCATAAAGCCGGAAAGCGTGGTGGCTTTTCATGATGCGGCTCGGCCCTTAGTCCCCGCCGAAGTGATAAGAAGAACTATAACCACCGCCCAGGAGAAGGGTGCGGCCGTATGCGGATGGCCCGTGCGGTTTTCGCTGCGACGTCTGACGGAAACAGGCAGTGAGGCTGTCCCCCGCCGCCTCTACTGGGAAGTCCAGACTCCACAAGCTATCCGAGGCGATATCCTCCTTGCGGCCTATGAGAAACTCTCCCCTAATGCCCAGCCCGATTTTACCGATGAGGGCAGCTGGATAGAAAGTGCAGGGTATCCGGTTACCCTTGTTGCAGGCCACCCTCACAACCTCAAAATCACCTACGAGGTCGACCTCCTTTTGGCGCGGCTCTTAGTGAGGTCAGCCTAATACCCCTTTTTACCATTTCCCATTACAAACTTTCTTTCTTTTTGAGCGGCGGCCAGCGCCCTTTGGGCGCTGGCCGCCGCTGTGAGGGCGCGCCCGCCCGCAGGGCGGGCGCGCCCATC
>JAVVHK010000061.1:0-8118 GCA_032249525.1 Bacteroidota bacterium
CTCCAGCGGCCCAGAAATACCCCACCAGCGTCCCCACCGCTGTGGCATACGCCCAAGTCGGTAACATGGAAAAGCTATAGATTGTACGCACAATATTTGCACTTGCTAAGGCTAAACTCCCTCGCCGCTCAATGACCAGAAAGAAAATAAACCACCCTACCATCCCTACAAGGTTTTGTAAAATAGAGGGGCCAGCATAATGGAATAGGGGCTTTATCCAGTTATTCTCTCGCAAAGGACGCAGACTATAGGGCTGATGTCGGAGGGCATAAAGCAGATACAGGGTGGCGGCGTATTGAGCTAAGACAGAACTTATGACAATGCCGCGCACACCCAGCTGGTATACCCTCACTAAGAGCGCATTGAGGACTATGGCGACGAGAGAGAGCAAGAGATTGGCATAAAAAATGGGCCTTGTTTGCGCAATGCCACTAAAATACCCCCGTAAAACGCCGAATAATATGAGTGGGAGGAGTTCCAGGCTTCGCCATTGCAGAAAGTAGGCAGCGATGTTTTCTACGGCGGGGTCTGAGACCAGCCAGTTTACCAGCGTAGGGGCTATCAGAAAAGTGACTATCGTCAGGAAAAGTCCTATCAGCACTCCCACCCGAAAGCTCTGCCTGAAAAGGTCCCCTAAGGATTCTGGGCGCTTCTCTCCCAGTAGGTGCGCGGTCAATACCTGCACGCCCGTCCCCAGCCCCAGCCCAATAAAACCCAACGTCAAAAATAAGATCACCCCAATAGCCCCTGCTGCTAAAGCCTCCCTTCCCACATAGCCTAAGAAGATCGTGTCTATGACGGAGGCGAGGTTTTGGGAGAGGCTGGCGGCCATGACTGGCCAGGCAATACGCCAGATATGTTGATAAGTAACTGAGCTTGGGTTCATGCTCCCACTGGTACCTGGACTCGATCCTCCACCACCATCCCATCCCGCAAAAGAATCAGCCGCTCACAGTAAGCCGCAATATCCGGCTCATGCGTAACTATCACGATCGTATGACCTTTCGCATGGAGGTCGCGAAAAAGTTTCATGATTTCCTGGCTGGTTTGTGAGTCTAAGTTGCCGGTGGGTTCATCGGCGAGGAGGAGGGTGGGGTTATTGACGAGGGCGCGGGCGATGGCGACGCGCTGGCGCTGCCCACCCGAAAGCTCATTAGGCCGATGGTGCAGCCGATCTCCCAATCCTACGGCCTCCAAAACAGCGGTTGCACGCCGATATCGCTCCCGACGGGGTACTCCCGCATATACCAGCGGAAGGGCTACATTTTCCAGAGCCGTATAGCGAGGTAGCAAATGAAAGGATTGAAACACAAATCCTACCTCCTGGTTGCGCAAACGGGCCAGCTCGCGGTCATTGAGCTGGGCTACGGCCTTTCCAGCAAGGATGTACTCGCCCTCAGTGGGTGTATCCAAACATCCTAAAATATGCAGGAGGGTAGATTTTCCCGAGCCGGAGGGTCCCATAATAGCGACCATCTCCCCCGCCCGGATCGTAAAAGATACACCCCGCAAAGCCCATACACCCTCCCGCCCTAAGGGATAAAACTTTTTGACTCCCCGTACCTCTATGACGGCTCTCGGCATCCTACGCCCGCTCGAGATCCTCTAAAAATATCTCAAACTTCACAGGCACTGGCCCACCATCATGAAGGAACGCCTTCTTAGCCAAAAGCTCTTCGGGCGTCTCCACGTGGTCTGGGTCGGGCAAACAGCAATCCACAGGGCAGACAGCGGCGCATTGCGGCTCCTCGTGAAAGCCCGTGCATTCTGTACATTTACTGGGCACGATATAGTAGTATTCTGTGGAGAGGGGCGCATGCGGAGCATCCGGGTCTATGACGACGCCATTGGGCAGGGAAACGGGCGTAGTGAGATTGGTCCCATCCCGATAGCGCCACTGAATGCCCCCCTCGTAAATAGCATTATTAGGACATTCGGGCTCGCACGCGCCGCAGTTGATACAATCATCGGTGATGCGAATAGCCATATTTGGCAAAGAAACAAAAAAACTGGTCTACTCGGGGTTTTCGTAACGGATGTGGGTGGGGTCGGTCCAGAGTTTTTGGGTGATGGCTTTGGCGGTGGGGGTGGCAGCGGTACCGCCAAGGGCGGTTTCCTTGTAGCGGGGGTCCATAGACGCGCCTACTTCTCCCATGGCGACTACGATCTCATCTACAGGAATCACGGCTGTGTCTCCAGCTAAAGCCATCTGCGCCGCAGCCGCCGCTATGACGACAGCCGAACCGTTTCGCTTGACGCAGGGAAGCTCTACCAAGCCCGCCACCGGATCGCATATCAGACCCATCATGTTCATGATCGTAATAGCCACGGCCTCAAAGATCATCTCATTAGTGCCGCCCAGGGCATAGGTAATAGCCGCAGCGGCCATGGCTGCCGCTGTGCCCGTTTCGGCTTGACAGCCCCCCACCGCCCCCGAAATAGACGCCTTCTGCTCAATAATAAGAGCTACCCCCGCCGCTATCAGCATCGCCTCATACAGACGTCGCCGCTCAATACCGTGCTCCTCCTCTAAGAAAAGCAAGACTCCAGGCAAAATGCCTGAGGCACCCGCTGTGGGCGCCGCCACAATACGCCCCATGCAGGCATTGGTCTCCTTTGCCGCTAACGCATACGCTAAAAGCTTCCGAAAACGAGGATGAATCACCTCCACCGATGCTCCCCAGACTTTCTTCCCGCTGTCGCGCACCAGACCACTCAGCGTCTGACGCGGCTCCGAAAGCCCCGACCGAACCGCCTCCACCATCACCGCATACACCTGCTCCAAACGCGCCCATATCTCGCCCTCAGAACGCCCCTTTTGATGCATCTCGTAGTTCAAAACCACCTGCCAAAGCGGTATGCCTGCCTCCTTAGCCAACTCCCCCCAGCCCGAAAAACTCTCCAACAGCATCCCTCAAAGATAAGAATTCATAGAGTTACCCCGCGCCCTTTGCTACTGAAAAATAGCGTAACCCTCTTCCGCCACCTATCTTTGCCCCCCGTGTGGCGCATCGCCTGGAAAGCCTACGGAGTCCTACTGGTGTTTTATACGATCCTACGGGGCATTTTCGGGTGGTGGAATAGAGAGTTTCTCTCAGAAGACGCGCCATGGGTAAAAATCTTTTGGAAAGGCCTTCACTTTGACAGTGTGGTGGCGGCGTGGGTCTTGACCCCTGTGCTCATAGCCCTTCTTCTGCGGCGGCCCCAAACTGCCAGTTGGCTCTGGCTTTTCCTCACAAGCCTCAGCTTTGCGCTGGAAGTCATAGATATCGGTTACTTTCCCTACACGCATCGCCGCTCAGGAAGCGAGCTCCTGAAAATACTCAGCTTCTACCAGGATACCCTACCTGCCCTGCCTAAATACGTGCGAGATTTTGCCTATGGATTTCTTTTATGGGGCGTTTTAGTGGGTACTTTGGGGTATTGGCGTAAGCGGATTTTCTCAGGGTCAGCTCTGGGATGGAAGAAAGAAGCCATAGGGTGGGGCCTGACTTTGCTTTTGTGGGGCTTGGCGTTTCGGGGCGGGTGGAGGTATAAGCCCTTAGCGGTCGTAGATGCGGCAGTGCCCACCTGTCCAAGCTGTAGTGCCTTTGTGCTCAATACGACCTTTTGTGTGGTGCGGTCCTTAGAGCAGCCGCCTTTGCCTCCTTGGCCCACCCCACCCCCTCATATTCCCCCTTACCCACGCCCTTTCCAGCCAGACTCTACTTGCACTATCGCTAAACGCTACAATGTGGTCGTGCTCATCCTGGAAAGCTTTTCCCAAGAGTACATTGAAAAAGGCTATGCGCCTTTCTTACGGAGCCTCCTCCAAAAAAGCTCTCAGGTAAAATGGGGCTTTGCCTGTAACTATCGCTCAGCGGAAGGCGTACCGGCCATCCTATCCAGCCTACCCTCCTGGGGAGAAGAGCCTTTGCTTTTTACGCCTTATGCAGACCGCTTATCACCTGGGTTAGGCACCTACCTCCAAAAGTGGGGCTACCACACGGCCTTCTTCCATGGCGGACAAAACGGCACGATGTTTTTAGACTCGTACGCCCAAATTGCTGGTTTTTCGGAATACTACGGTCTTCGGGAGTATCCTTTTCCCAAGCGGGATTATGACGGCTCGTGGGGAATATGGGATGAGCCGTTTTTGCAGTTTGCCGCTGAAAAGATAAGCTCTTTTCGGGAGCCTTTTGGCGTGGTGATTTTTACGCTCAGCTCCCACCATCCGTATGCGGTACCAGCCCATCTGCAAGATCGGTTTTCGGGTGGGACTTTGCCCATCCATCGCAGTATCCAATACACCGACTGGGCGCTGCAAAGATTTTTTGAGAAAGTGGAGCGGCTCCCCTGGGCCCAGCGGACGCTTTTTGTGCTGACGGCAGACCATGCGGGACCATCCGACGAACCCTATCAAAGCACCCGCACTTTTTGGGTGCCCATCGCATTTTATGTGCCCGGAAAAAACCTACCCCAATTAGATTCATTAGGAAGTCACATAGACATCCTACCCACGATTTTGGAGGCGATTGGCTACCCTTACGAAGTGCAGAGCTGGGGGCAAAGTTTATGGCGGTTTCTGTCATCTCGGTGGGCTCCCATGAAGCCTTTGCCCTTTTACTATGAGGTGGTAGGGCGGGATGCGCTTCTGAGGTACTCACTTACGGAAAGGCCCACAGCTGTGGCCTGGGAGGGAACCCCCTGGAGCCTTGGGGCGGCTCTGGATAGCTTGCCGAGATGGAAGGAGGAATGGGAAGGTTATCTAGCCAGTTATGGCGCTTATATATCCCCCAGCATAGGGCGGATGAGGATTTCTTCTACGACCGTGCCGGGCGGCAGGTGAGCCATGGCCCAGATGAGCTCAGCCACCGCTTCTCCCTGTATGAAGCGCTCGGGCGGGTAAGGCGCGCCCTTCCAGGAGTCGGTCAGCGTCGGTCCTAAGAGAATGGCCGTAACGGCCACGTGGTGGGCTTTGAGTTCCTCACGCAGGTTGCGCGAGTAGGCTAAGAGGGCCGCTTTGGCTACAGCATAGGAGCCCCCCTGCGGATAAGGCCGAATGCTGGCCACCGACGCCATCTGCACAATCCACCCCGAACGTTGCGCCACCATACGCGGAGCTATCACCTTCGTAAGGTAGTAAGCACTTTCTAAGTTCGTCCGCATCATCCGCGTGAATGTCTCATCAGACTCCGTGAGCAAGCTGCCTTGCTCAAATGCCCCAGCGTTATTGATAAGGATGTCTATCTGCTCGTAGCGACTGAGTACATAGTGGCCAAAGGCTTTGGCTTGCTCGACGAAGCTGAGGTCGTAGGTTTGCACGTCCCAATTAGGATGTTTGGCTTTGAGGGCGGCGGTGCGCTCAGGGTCTTTTCCGCATCCGACAATCTGGTACTTTTCTGCAAAACGGCGGGCAATAGCATATCCAATGCCCCGCGTGCAGCCTGTGATCACGATAGTTGGCATTTAGCGAAGATAATGCGCCATTAGCCTTTCGCGCAGGGTCTGAGGAGAAGGTCTTTCTACTTGTCCCCGGTAAGCTAAGGAGAGATAGCCCGTTTCTTCAGAGACGATGAGGACGAGGGCATCGGTCGCTTCAGAAAGGCCTATGCCGGCTCTATGGCGGGTTCCGTACGAAGGCGGAAGGTCTAACTTTTCTGAGAGGGGCAGCATACAGCGCACGGCGATGATTTTGTCCTGGCGGATGATGGCGGCCCCATCATGAAGGGGGCTTTGCTTCTGGAAAAGCGACACGAGAATATGCGCCCGTACGGGCATCTGCACAGGGTCGCCACTCTGCACATACGGCGTCAGATCATCTTGCCCTTCTATCACGATAAGCGCCCCAAGCTGCTGACGACGAAAAGTCTCTATCGCCTCCACCAGCTCTTCTATGATTTGCTCTACTTCCACTCGGAGAGATTTTTCGCCGCGCAGACGCCGCAGAAGAGGTAAGTTTCGGATTTTCATAAGGTCACGCCGCAGCTCCGGCGCTACCCAAAAAGCCACCAGAATCCCGCTCGCCGAAAAAATATACCGTACAAGCAGCGATAGCGTGGGCAGTTCTAAAAAACTCAAAAGCCGTAAAAAAAACAGCATGCCCAGAAGAATCAGAGCCGCCTCCAAAAGGCCATTGCGCCGAAACCACCACAAAACACCATAAACGATGAGCATGGTAAGAAAAAGATCCCACAGGTCGCGAGTCGTTACGGGTATAGGTCCTATGGTGAAGAGCTCCATATCTCCCAGATTTTGAAGATATGACGTAGGGGAAGGGGATCATGCACCCGAAACAGCCGAGCCCCCGCCAAAAGCGCCTGCCAATGCAGCGCCGTAGAAGCCCAAAGAGTCTCCTTAGGGGAGACTTCCAGCACCCGCCAGAGCATGGACTTTCGGGAAATACCTACCAAAATCGGCCGCCCTAAACGCCGAAAAATCCTTAGGCTTTGGAGAAGCTGGTAGTTGTGCTTTAGGGTTTTGCCGAACCCAAAGCCCGGATCAATGATGACATCGTGGATACCTATCTGCGCCAGCTGTTGGAGTTTTTCCACGAAGTACAGCCAGACTTCTTGGAGGAGGTTTTGGTAGGTGGGGTTTATCTGCATGGTTTGTGGGGTGCCTTGGATGTGCATGAGGATGTAGGGGACTTGGTACTGAGCGATGACGGGCCAGAGGGTAGGGTCCCATGCGCCCCCAGAAACGTCGTTAATGAGATCGGCGCCTTCTTCCAGGGCGGCTCGAGCAATGCCCCCTCGGAAGGTATCTACGCTAATAGGCACGTCGGGAAAGGCTTTTCGGATAGCCCGTAGAGCAGGTAGGAGGCGCCGGTATTCTTCCTCTTCGGGCACTTCGGGCGCACCAGGTCGCGTAGAGACTGCCCCTATATCCAAAATATCGGCCCCTTCGCTCAGGAGCTTTTCCGCTCGGGATAGGGCTTTCTCGGGTGTATCCGCCTCCCCCCCATCCGAAAAAGAATCCGGCGTTACATTGATAATCCCCATGATATAGGGCCGGTCTAAGGCCCAGACTTTATCCCGAAGCCGCAGGTAATACATCCGACAGCACCTTTTCTATTACCTCCCGAATAGTGCCATACGATTGCGGGTAAAGGAAAGGCACCTCCGAAGGTTTCGCCCACAAATACCGCTCAATCCCTTCCTCTGCCTGCACCTGTACCGGCGGTCGCACTCCCGCCGTCTCAAATAAATACCAGCGCACCGTCTTAAACATCCACGCCCCCCGCTCCTGATAAATATGGTAAGTTTCCATTAGGTAACGAATAAGGCGCAGCTCCATAAGGCCCGTCTCCTCCATAACTTCACGCTGGGCACTCTCTTCAGGCGTCTCCGTAGGTTCTACCTTACCTTTGGGAAGGTCCCACCGCTGACGCTTCCAAATAAAGAGAATATTGCCTTCGATATCGCGCACAACACCGCCCGCCGCCAGCAAAGTCTGAAATGTTTTCTGATAACTCTCAAAAAAACTTTCCAGTGCCTCCTCAGTAGGGAAGTACAATATGTATCGCTGGCGAGTTTGGGGCTGGCTCAGATGTAAGGAACGGACTTGGTTCATCGTACCCGGCACATACAGCATCTCCCGCGGCCGCTCAAATGGAAGCACCTTAGTAGAGGGCATGAACCGATCCTTTCGACTGAGAACCCGTAGCTCCAAACAGACCTCATGATGATAGATACGTCGGCTCATAAGAACGAAGGTAAGCTTTTTGCCTAAAGCACGAGAGCTTTCCACCAGCCTGGGCGACTTATCCACATCTGATGAGGGTAGGACATCTCATGACCATTAATCAGAACTTAGGCTTTTTTCCTTACCTTTGCCCCCGAAATGCCTAAGCATGCGCCTCATCCTGGCCTTGCAACTATGGAGCCGGTTTTTTCGTATACTTGTCCTGAAATGGGGATGAGGACAGGCATGAGGGGTAATGACCTCCTGAGATCACTATCCAGAACTTGGGCTCTTTTCCTAACTTCTGCTCCCGAAATGCCTAAGCATGCACCCCATCCCGGGTTTGCAACTATAGAGCCGGTTTTTTCGTATATTTGTCCGGAAATGGGGATGAGGAGAGGCATGAGGGGTAATGACCTCCTGAGATCACTATCCAGAACTTGGGCTCTTTTC